>CAJYOV010000532.1 GCA_913776405.1 Pseudobdellovibrionaceae bacterium | reverse complement strand
TTACGCTTTACAAACTCTCGAAGAAAAGGCGTCGATCGAGGGTAGCGTTCAGCTGTTAAACCGCATCGAAGAAGAGTACCCGCGCCCGGTCACGGCTCGAGATGTTGCGGTCTACATTCTTCTTCCGAAACAGACAGTCACGGTCCGAGTGGGTAGCGAGTTGAAATCGATTCTGCCAGACGAACGCGTAAATCAAATCATTGTTGAAAAAATCAAACCGTCGCTGGATCAGAAGAACTTTAGCGATGCCGTCGTCGACACCTTGAACGAAATTTCTCGAATCGCGCAAGCCGAAGGCGTAGGCGTCGATCAGCAACAAGGTGAAAACGGTAAAGCGCTTGCTCTCGTGATCGGCATCTGCAGCGCGACGGTTCTGATGTTTCTCTGGCTCATCCTCTTCATGAATCGTTTCGTTGGAACAAGGATGTCACTCGCACCCTTCCAATTCCGTATCGTAGCAGCTCACGCAGTTGCGGTACTCGGACTTGCATCCGCGTATTTCCTCGAAGTTGAGATGAACGTTGGCATCATCGGGATGCTTGTGATTCCAGTTGTCGTTCTCGTTCAGCTTGCGCTGCTTTTAAAGGTCTTCCGGGTCGTGCTTCCCGCTGTCGCAAAGAGCTAAGCCGTAGGCCAGGCAATCTTTTCAGAACTGTCTACGGGCGTAACAATTCGCGCTCGTGATTTCACCCATTTACTAATTTCGTCTGCTTAGACACGCGCACGTTTCTTTAGACGTTGGAAGCGGGATTGCTGTTTTTCCACTTCGAGTGAGGTGTCGTTTGATCGGACAAACGCAAAAACAGAATTTAGCATCAATGGCGAAGGCGGCAATTTCGGCTTCCGCTCGGAGTTTCGCGGGGCTTCTTCTGCTCGCAGGCTGTGCGAACAGCGCGTTTCATGCGAAAAATGCAAGCGTCGAGAAAACGTTCTCTGACGGCACCGCTAAAGCTGGCTACAAGGTTCTCGTCGAAAAGCCGAGCTTCCTCGAAGTCTCTTCAGACCTCACAAAAGAAACGCGCTCGAAATCAGACTCGAAGCTCGCAGCAACCATCAAAAACGTCCGTCTTGATATGGACGATGTCGATCCGTCTCGCGTGAACGTTAAAATTGCGGTCACGGGATCTGCAGCGCTCGAACTCACGTCGTCTCTCACCGCGAAAGGGAACACAGGCTACGTGTTCTCGGGCGTCTCGAAAGACGGTCGTTTCTATGTTTCAGGATTATGCGCTGAGAATTTCTGTGAGCATGCAAGCTTCCTCGTTCGTGAGGAAGCGACAGCGAAGTTCGTGTTTGTCGACTACACACGTTCAATTGAGTACCTCAAGCCTGAAGATCTCAGCAAGGTGACAGCATCAAGCAAAGACGATCGCGAGCTCCTCAGCGACGTGATTGAATATCATTTGCCGATCACTCGACACGCGGCACGCATCGCGGGTCGTGAAGCGAAGTCGGCCATCGTCGATCTCTTGATCGTGGCACGTCCGGCTGTCGATGCGCAGGACGAGTCGTTCGAAGATGAGGACGATGCTCAAGCCACAGCGCCTAGCCCTGCGCAAACGGCGCCAGCTCCTCAGAGCGCGCGAAACGAGGAGCATACGATCGAACTCGAAGCGGTGAGCGCTGATAGCGATGACGTTTCGGGAGCTACCGACAGCGAGAGCTCGAAGCCATCAACACCTTCGGCCGCAACGCTGACTCTGACGTCGAATCCTTACGACGTTTACAAGATCACGATTCCCACTGAACGTTTGAAATCGCTGAATATCCGTTACCCTTCGATTTTGCCAGCCTCGTTCAACATCGTGCCTGCTGAGAATCAGCGCTTGGGCGAACCCGTGCACCGCCTGGCGCTCATCGCCGAAGCGTTCGTTGAGTCGGACGTGAAGATCTTTATGAACGCCTGCAACATCTACGTTCGTTCGGTCATGATGCTTGCGGGTTACACGAAGGGTGGAACACCGCTTGCCAATCAGTTTGGTCAACTTTTCCAAGTGCGCGGCCAAGGGTTGAATGAGTGGGAGCGAGTCTCGTTTAAGAATAACGGCTCGAACACATCGGCGGCTGTGAATCAAAGTGGCTTGCAAACGCTTACGCGCGAGATTCCAAACGGCTACGCGACGGTCGCTCAGTGGGTTCGAGACGGCGGTCGCCACGGGCACGTTGGCATCCTCGCGCGTCTCGATAACAC
>CAJYOV010000531.1 GCA_913776405.1 Pseudobdellovibrionaceae bacterium | reverse complement strand
CTTGTCTTGAAGATCACGCACGAAAATTTTGGGCGGCTGGGCGTCGGATCTAGCTTCTGGTTTGGCGTCTGAAGTCATCGAGACGCAGCATAACGTATCCGTAGTAAGGCTTCAACGACGGCATTGCAGCGCGCGATGTTGAGAATCGCGAATAATCAAGCTCGATAGGTGCAGCTTACCATCGTGCATGCTCGCAAAAACGTAGGTGCCGGCAAGCGCGCTAACATGGCGTTGATCCGAGGTATTTACTAAGAAACCATCGGTTTTATTTGCGGTTAGCACGGCCTGGCTAATGTCCATGAATGTGTCGCAACCTGCACCTACGGAGTCCGCGCCGACTTTTCGGGTGACAGCCTGGCTCAGATACAAAATCTTGGTCTGCGGATTCTCGACTTCAGGCAAAAACTCGAAGACCACGTAAAAGCTGCCACGCTTCGGCTCTATGAAGTCGCTAAGATCCAGCTCACCGCCGCCGTTTGGGAACGTCAGCGCGATATCGCCTGATTTGAGAATGCCTTTGTTGCGCTCGATCAGATACACCTTCACGGCATCGAAATTCGTTGGCGGTCTCTGCGCTGAAGACTCGCTAGCGCCTTTCGCTTCGCCACTCGCGCCGCCGCCTTCGTGACCGCCTTCTTTCGGCTTTTCAGCCGCGGCGCCTGCACCTCCGCCCGTGCTCGACATCGCTTCGATTTTTTCCCAAAGCGCAGCTGGAATCTGAACGTCATGCGCTTTTGGTCGCACCATCTTTTGTTCAAATTGATGGGTCTTCCAGCCTGTCTCCTTCTTGCAGCTTCCGATTCCGCACAAGAATGTGAGTGCAACCAAAGCGAAGCCGCCTGAACGAAGACGCTTTGCCGTGCTCATCGAGAAACATCCTCACGCAATCGAAGAAGCGGCAAGTAAGTCGGAGAAACGCGCTCGGCGTTGACTAAAAGCGCGTTGCCAGTAGGCGTATCGCCTTTTTGAAACTTGATTGCCGCAAGGCCCGTGTAGGCCGCAAGCGGAGGGTTTTTCTCAGAGGCGAGTTTCGACCAACCTTCTTCAGCACAGGCATCCTGACGATCGCGAACGCAAAGGCGCGATGACAGAATCTGCGAGAGTCGCGAGCCATTTGATTTTTGCGCGAGCGTCAGCGACGCACGAGCCGCATCGTCTCGATCTGCCGTCATATGAATGTACGCGTTCACGGCATGCAATTCCGCGTTGCCTGGGTCTTGATTGATCGCCGTCTCTAGAGTGCGACTTGCATCTTCGATTTGGTTCGCTTTCGAGAGGCAAAGCCCCAACAGCGCACTCGAGAGACTTGATTCCAGCGCCGTGTGAATGTCGCGGCAGAGCGGAATGAGCGTCGCCCATGAAACAAAATCGCGACTTAGAGCTGGGTCATGAAAATGGTCTGATGTCTGATCGGGATCGACATCGAGGGCCTGAGCTAAACGTGCCTCTGCACGTTTCTTACTGCCCGAAGAAAGATCGGCGTACACGCCGACAACGAGAAGCTCCTGCTTGTAGTCTGCGAACGTCGCAATCGCACGAGTCAGCACGTCATCCGCTTGTTTGCGAAGTGCAGGTCGATTAAGCGCCTCTGCTTGTGAGAGGTAAGAACGAGCAAGCATTAGAGCTGCTATGGCTTGATCGCCTGCCGCCTGAAAGCTCGTAACCGCCGCGCCGTAATCTTTTTGTGCGTAGGCTGCGACTCCTTTATCGAAATTTGCGATCCACGTATCGCCCGCTTGTGAAAAGCGCGACGCTGCTTCTGGCATTTCTTCGTTGTGAAGAGCCGCAACTCCGAGAGCGATTTGAACTTGCGAAGCGGCATCAGGATTCGACGTGTCTTGCGCGACCTCTTGAAGTTTTCGTTTCGCTTCAACGGTCTGACCCTCAAGTTGCATCATCAAAAGAGCCAAGCGTGCCACGACAGCCGGTTGTTTCGGTTTCTGACGATCGATTGCGCGGTAGAGTTCGAGCGCACGATCAAACTCACCCCGTTTCCATGACACCGAGGCTTGGGTTTCGAGATTCTCTGTACTCGCTCCGGCTATTGAAGGGCCAGCACCTTGTTTCTTTGAAACCGTGTAAACCATGAAGCCTGTTGCGATCACCAGCACGAGAACGCCGATGATAATACCAGGTGGTCGGCGCCGAGCGGGTTTGATCGCGTACGACTGCTCAACCGGGGCGCTCGGCATGAGGGGCTGCAGCTCAGGTCGCTTCGGCGCTTGAGGCGGCTGCGGCACCGGTGCAGACATCGGAGTCGAAGTCTGTTTGCTCGAAGGTGTCGAGACTTGCGGTTTTTCGAACGGATAATTTGGGATGGTTGGCTTCGTTTTCTCAGCGTTCGTGACGGTATAATCCGGCATGTTGTTGAGATTGGTCGAAGTTTGAGTCGCGTTCGTGAATGTCTGCTCGCCAGCTGTCGTGACTTGGGTGACTTGAGTCGCTTGAGCTGATTGAGCCGTGTTCGTGTAACCTTGGATCTCGGTGTCTTCTCGCGATTGCATCTGACCGCGACGGATTTCGTCGACGACAGGTTGAAACGCCGGCACGTCTCGTACGTAGGCCCAGCGCGCTTGAGGCGAAATGACTTCATCGATAACGACGATTTCTTTTGCACGCAGAAGGCGAGCTACTTCGTCCGTTGTGAAAGGACCCAAAACGCGGTCACCGCTTTTGACAAGCCAAGGGCCGTTTTGAGTTTGCTCTTGCGTTCCGAACATCCGTGTTCCTCGTGCGTGGTGTCTTAGCCTGATGTCTCAGTGTCGAAAGTGTCTTCGACCGGTCAATATCACATTTAACCCCCGCTCACGGGCCTTTGCCAAAACATCTTCGTCGCGAATGGACCCACCCGGTTGAATGATCCAACGAATCCCCGCATCGGCCGCTTTGTCGATCGAGTCGGCGAACGGGAAAAACGCGTCGCTAGCTAGGCAAACGTCTGTGAGAGAAGTCGCCTGATGATGACGGCTCATTCTCTCGATCGCGTGTTGAACGGCGTCGACGCGGTTGACTTGGCCCATGCCTAAACCAACTGTGCGCCCATCCACCGCAACGGCGATCGCGTTACTTTTAAGTCTCGCACAAACTTTCCAAGCTAGCAGAAGATCTCGCCAAATTTTTTCGGACGGTTCGTCACCGACGATGCGCCACTCGGCGCGACTCGTTGTCACGACATCGGGCGTTTGGACCAAGTACCCACCTGTGACCGTGCGAACTTGATTTTCAGGTGTCGCTTTACCGAGCTGTGGCCACTCAAGAAGACGAAGATCCTTCTTTTTTTGGAGGCGCTCGAGTGCAGCTGGTTCAAAGCCTGGGGCGATGATGCATTCGAGGAAGATCTTCGCCATCGTTTCTGCAGACTCAAGATCGACGACTCGATTGACCGCGATGATTCCGCCAAACACGCTGACAGGGTCTGCATCGATGGCGCGCTTGACTGCGCCCGCGACGCTCGTGTCAGTGCCGACCCCGCATGGATTGTTGTGTTTCACCGCGACTGCACACGGGTCAGCGAAATCGTTTGCTGCGCCAACGGCCGCGTCGAGATCGAGGATGTTGTTGTAGGAAAGCGGCTTGCCGTGAAGGATTTTTGCATCGTGAAGGCCGCCGCTACTTGCCGGCTCACGAAGCCACCACGCCTTTTGATGCGGATTCTCGCCGTAGCGGAGTTCAGTCACTAGACGCCCGGACAGCGTGAGAGACCGTTCATCTGACTCCGGAAGTTCGGCTTCAAGCGATTTGGCAATCAAGTCATCGTAGCTTGCCGTGTGACGGAAAACGGAAGCCGCAAGTTTACGGCGATCTTCGAGCGTGAGAGTTTCACCAGACTCGGCGCGCGCCTTGATCCAGTTGTAATCGGAAGGTTGGCAAACCACCGCGATGCGGTCGTGATTCTTCGCTGCAGCTCGCAGCATGCTTGGGCCGCCGACATCGATGTATTCGATCAGCTCCGCACCTTGAGCGCCGCGAGCTTTCGCCTGCTCGAACGGATAAAGGTTCACGACAACAAGATCGAATGCTTCAAGATTTTCTTTTTGCAAAAGAGCTTGATCATCCTCGTGAGTTTGGCGAGCGAGGAGAGCCATGTGAACGCGCGGATGAAGTGTCTTCACCCGACCATCCATGACTTCAGGGAAGCCGGTTTGTTCGGTCACGTCGACGGCGTTGATGCCGTTTTCGCGTAAGTGCTTCAGAGTACCGCCCGTCGAAACGACGCGAAGGCCTTTAGCTACAAAAGGTTTCAGGAATTCGACGAGACCGGATTTATCAGAGACGCTCACGAGCGCGTTATTGAACACTGCTGCCTCCGCTGCGATTTGATGGCCCCACCATCGCAGGCAAAAGCGACACGCGCAAGCCGCGCGTGCAGTGTTAGAACGGCATTCTTGTCAGCAAGAGTTTCAAATCGTCGTTCGTGAGGAAGAGGCCCGCACCAACGAAGTTGTCGACGCCGCGACCCGGAATTTGGCCGGCGAGATTCTCGGCACCGACGGCGGCGTAAATGCCGCCGACGATGTTGTAACGAGCTGTGGCGCGAACGTTCAAGTTCGTGAAATCAAACGCCTCGAGTGAAAGCTTTAATTTGCGCTTCAGCATGTAATAGTCCGCTGCGAGACCGCCGCGGCTCTCGATGACGCCGCCTTTAACCGTGAAGTCGTAGAAGTTCTTCGCGAAGAGGGCATTGAACTTAAGTCGGTTTTCGTAGCTGCGACGCTCTTGAGTCGTTGTCGTGATCCCTGTCGAAGAATTCGTAGTCGATGTGATGTTCTCGACTTGGCCGATGCCGTCGTCCACAACACCGACTTCGTAATAACGATCGAGACCCGGCTGAATCTGAACTGTCAGGAAGGTTTTTGAGCCCGAGCTATTCATCAAGTAGTTCGACTGAACGCCGAAGCTCGTTTGCAAACGTTGCGCTTGCTCGAAGATTTGGCTGATGCCGCCAACCGCATTGTTGATGTTATCGACCGTCGTCTCGTCGTTGATAAGCTTACCGATCGTACCTTCGCCTTTAGCGATTTTCGTTGTGACCGCTTCTACGTTCGCTAGCGATTTGTCGATGCGTGTAAGCGTGCGGTCCCAAGTTGCGCGAAGGCCGTCGTCGGCGTCGTTATTGACGAGTTCGTTGATCGTGTCGGTCGTGTCACGCAAGTTGGCGAGAATCTCAGAGATGTTCTCTTTCTGACCTTGAGTGACCTCAGCGAGATCCGTCGTGATGCGCTCGACGT
Organism: Pseudobdellovibrionaceae bacterium; assembly: GCA_913776405.1. Taxonomy (GTDB): domain Bacteria; phylum Bdellovibrionota; class Bdellovibrionia; order Bdellovibrionales; family JAMPXM01; genus CAJYOV01. Next base: position 4,630 of record CAJYOV010000531.1, on the reverse strand, counting down.
TTGCGATGATTTTACCGAGTGGCTTGTCGGTATCGCCTTCGGTCGCGGCCTTAATATTCAGCGCGATTGTGTTCAGGCTCTGCGTGATCTTTGAAACTTCGGCAATGACTTTGTCCATCGACGCTCGGTCGTCGACGACGAGAATTTGCTCGCCTGACCGAAGTGGCGGGTCGCGCGGATCACCGGCGACGAGCTCGACGTGTTTATCGCCCAAAATGCCGTTCGGGCGAATTTCGACACGAACCGATTTCGTGATAGGCACATCGCCATCGAGAGTCATGTCGATTTTTGCTTGGCCGTTTTCGAGGGAGATTTTTTTGATTTGGCCAACGCGAATACCGGCCATGCGCACGCCCGACTTTTCGATCAAGCCTGAAGCGTCATCGATCAAGAACCAAGCGTTTTTCTTCGAGCCCAAATAGCTCGAGTCACTGCTGACTGACAACGCCATGCCCGCAATAATGCCTGCCACTAGTAAAACTAGGACACCGACTTTAAATTCCGGGGCGGAGAAAAAATTCATTCAGGTACCAATCGCGTCGAACACGTCAAAGATGAATCACTCAGTTGAACGAGCCGGCTCTTCCGACTCGCCGTTTTTAGGCTGCAACTCTTTACGAACACCTTTTGCGACGAATCGCTTCACGAGATCGATTTCCGAGTTTAGGAAATCTTCCGGCGTTCCATGAAGAAGAACACGACCGCTATCTAACATGGCCACATGGTCCGCAATTCGAAATGCGGCGTACAGGTCATGCGAAACGACGATCGACGTTGAGCCCTTCCTTAAATTATGAGTACTTACTATTAGATTATCCACCATTTCCGTGAGAACGGGGTCTAGGCCAGTCGTTGGCTCATCGTAGATCAGAATGTCTGGGTCTAGTGCGAGCGCACGCGCGAGGCCGACCCGTTTTCTCATACCGCCCGACATCTCTGCCGGCAGTTTGTTGAAATGTTTTGGATCAAGACCTGAGTCTTTCAATCGATCTTTCGCAATTTGAAGGCGCTCGGACCGAGGCATATCGCGACGGTGCTCCTTCAAAGGAAACATGACATTTTCGATTGCCGTCATGTCGTCGAACAAAGCCGCGTACTGAAAAAGCATCCCGTAGTCTTGACGAAGCTTCGTGAGCTGCTCGTCTGTCATCGACGTAATCTCTTTGCCCGAGACTTTGATCGAGCCTGAGGTCGGATGCAAAAGACCGAGGATATGTTTCAGTAAAACGGACTTCCCCGTGCCGGAATAACCGATGATGACAGTAATCTTGCCTTTCGGGATCTTGAGGTCGATGCCGTTTAAGACAAATTCTTTACCGTCGAACGACTTCTTCACGTCGCTCATGTCGACAGCGTACTGAATGTTGGACTGCTGTTCCGCGTTTGTCTCGGTCACTGGAGAAGCGTCGCTTTCAACTGATAGAAGACGTTAATGAGATTCGTTACGAAGAAATCGACAACGATGATCATGACCATGCTGGTGACAACACCCTCGTTTGTCGAGTTGCCAACGCCCTCGGCACCACCTTTGGTGTTATATCCACGATTCGTACAAATGACGGAAAAGAAGAGCCCGAAGAGAGCGCCTTTGAAGAGGCCTTCCCACAGATGATATGGCTCAAGCCACTCGGTGGTTTGCGAAACGAGTTGAGCCGGGTCGATGTCGAAGAGGTAGACGCAGATCAAATAGCAGCCAAGCATCGCAACGAAATCATAGACAGCCGTCAACAATGGCATCACGAGAACGGTCGCGATAATTCGCGGGCTCACGAGGTATTGAACGGGATCGACGCCCATCACTTCGAGCGCGTCGATTTGTTCAGTCACGCGCATGGTGCCGAGCCTTGCGGCCATTGCGCCACCCGCTCGGGCTGAAACGATAAGCCCCGTCAACACCGGGCCGAGTTCACGAAAGACACCGAGGCCGACGGTCGGTCCAACCATCGCCGTCATGTTGACGATCTTGAAGCCGAGGTAAATCTGGTACGAGAGCGCTAGCCCCGTGAAGAGCCCCGAGAGACAAATGATCGTAATCGATTTGTTGCCGACAAACTCCATGTGAACGATGACTTCGTCCCAGCGAGAAGGCGCACGAAACGCAAGTTTGATGGACGTTGCCGCAAACTTTGCGAGTTCGCCAGTTGCTGTCACAAAAGAAGCGAAGCTCTTTAGGATCCAAATAAAGAAGTGGTTGAACGCATCGTTAAAGCGTTCTCGCTTCTCACCGTAACTGAGAGCCCACCATTCGCGTCTTGTCATCGTAAGTAAACTCTCGTGACGCGTTCACTCACGCCGGTGAAAATTTCGTAAGAGATCGTGCCGGCAAGATCTGCAAGTTCGGTCGCCGTAATCGACTCTTGACCTTGATCGCCCAAAAGAACGATCTCTTCACCGATCACAACCGGTTTACCCGTTTTTGCTTCGATGTCTGTGAGATCAACCATGAAGTAGTCCATGCAGACGGTGCCGGCGACAGGCGCACGTGCGCCACGGAATAACACCTGAGACCGGTTCGTCAACGAGCGGCGGTAGCCATCGGCATAGCCAAACGGAAGTGTTGCGATCGTAGAATCGCGTTCCGCTTGCCAGAGCGGCCCGTAGGAAACTTTCTCGCCTTTTTTTACGTGGTGAATCGCAATGACATGCGTTTTCAGGCTCATCACCGGGCGCAACTGAATTTCAGCGTGTTGATCGTTTGGAGGCTGAACGCCGTAAAGACCGATGCCGGGGCGAAGACCGAGTGTTTTTCCGTTTGCAGCGCCAAGCTGCTTTTGCTCAGCCTTCCGGTTCCAGATATTGACGGCCGCGCTCGAATTCAGAGCATGCACGATCAAATCCGGTAGGTCGCCAAACGCATTAACGATCTGAACGAAACGATTCAACTGAATTTCGGACTCGCCTGTTTCGTCGCCCGCGTCGTTACCACGGAGGAGATGTGTGCAAACGCCTTCAAGCTTGAATTCTTTGTGCTCGCGAAGCCACTCGCGAAGTTTTGGCGCCTCTTCGGGCTCGAATCCGAGGCGATTCATTCCGGTATTAAATTCAAAATGGACACGCGTCGTACTCGTACCGCCATCTGCATACGCCACTTCGAGCGCTTGTAGTTGATCCCAGCCGCTGACGACGGCCGTTAAGTTCTCGCGCAAAATCGTTTCCGCTGAACCAGAATCGACAGGACCGAAAATCAAAATCGGATCGCGGTCGCCCGCGTGGCGAAGTCGCTCGCCTTCTTCGATGAGAGCAACGCCAAGGTAATTTGCGCCCGCGTTTCGAAGTGCTTTTGCTACTTCGATGTCGCCGTGGCCGTAGGCGTTCGCTTTCACCATCGGGCAAAAGAAGGTACCGGCCGGGTAAAGAGAAACGAACGAGCGAAAGTTGCGATCAATCTGACGAAGATCGATTTCTGCGACGGAGCGGCGGTAATGAGAAGGTCGATAAGAGCGTGTTGTCATGAGCTGAAACCTAAGTCTTTTACTTCTCGAGGCGTGAAATCCATCTTGAAATCGTCGGGCGCCGTCGCAAGACAAACCTTATTGCCCTTCTCGCGAACTTGCAGAAGAGCGTCGTCGGTCGAGCGAATGAGGCTTTCACCATCTGAACTGAAAGACGGATATTCGCTCACCCCTGCGCTGACCGTTAACGAGCCCAAGTTCTGCCCTAGAAGCGGAAACCGGGTCGACTCGATCATTCGGCGAATGCGCTCAGCTTTGATGCTCGCACCCACGTGACCCGTGTGCGGAAACAGAAGCGAGAACTCATCTGCCCCCGTTCGCGCAACGATATCGCTCACGCGTGTCGTTTTGCGAAGGATCGTACCGATGGCTTTCAAAATCGAGTCTGCTTGTTGAAACCCAAGCTTTTCGTTGATCTCGTGGAACCGATCGATGTCGATCGTAATCAAGCTAAGCGGCATGAAGAGGCGTCTCGAACGCGAGATCTCGGTCTCTAAACGTTCTGAAAAGCTTCTGCGACTCACAAGACCCGTCACCGGATCGGTTGTGTCGATGGAGTGTTTTTCCTTGAGAGTGATGTTGCGTTTATAAGCGAGTTCAAAAATTTGGTGAAGGGGCCCGTCGATGATCGATTGCACTTCGAGAGACGATCGATTGAAGACGACAAAAAGCCCAAGCGTCTCGGAGTCGTTAAAGTGCGTGAACGCTGCAAATTCGTTTGCGCGAAAGGCCGTCTTCATCAGTTCGCCGAGCGTTTGATCGCGCGACGGTGCCTTGAAAAATTCAGCCGCCTGCTTCGGCTGAAGACCTTTTAAGTCAACACCGACACCACGAAGTTTATCGACGGCAAGTTTGCTCGCTTGCGCGATCACGAGTGACGCGTGCTGAGGCAAGTATTTGAAATAAAGAACTGGAAAATTGCCCGAGTCTTTCGAGAGCTCTTCCATAAAGATCTGAAGAGTTTCGTCGAGGTCTTTCGTTTCTGAAATGCGTGTGAGGTAGCTTTCCATGCCCTCGCTGATCACGCTCGAATTTGGGCGCACCATGCGTGTCATCTCTTCACGTGCTTGCTCAGCCTCAAAGAGGTGGTAAAGCTGAAACGCGATGCGATCTAACGTTTGCTGAAGTTCCAGGTCGGAGACGAACGGTCGAACAACTGAATCGAACGCGAGTTCCTC
>CAJYOV010000530.1 GCA_913776405.1 Pseudobdellovibrionaceae bacterium | reverse complement strand
CTGTAACCCAGATCAAAATCTGAACGCGTGTGTCGACATTTTGACTTCAAGCTTCGCTTTGAAAGTTCTCCGTCGGCCACTCCCGAATGAGACGAAAACGGAACTTCTTGCGCTTATCAACAACGCTTCCGGAATCGAGAAACTTCAGTTAGGGATCGCGCGCCTTCTCCTGTCGCCTAACTTTTATCAGCATATCGAGACGGGTGAGTCGGTCTCGGGTAATCGTCTTCGTCTCAGCTCTTACGAAGTCGCGTCGAGACTTTCTTACCGTTTGATTGGCGCTTCACCTGACGATGAGCTTCTGAAAGCGGCTCAAGCAAATGAGCTTAGCAATCGCGCGCAACTTCTCGTGCAAGCGAAGCGTTTACTCGCAAAGCCGCAAGCGCGTCGCCACTTCCGTGAGTTCTTCACGACTTGGCTCGGACTTGAGCGCACGCCGGATCCGGACCCGGGTATCGCAACTTTACGTGGCGTTCAGAACGCTGGGCTCGGCGCCGAAGCTCGTGAAGAGATGCTTCGTTACATGGATTACATCGTCTTCGAGAAAAAGGGCGACTTCCAGGATCTCTTTACGAATCCGACCGTGTTTCCATACACGGATCGTTTGGCGAATCTTTACGGTGTGACTAAGTCAGACGGACCCGTGACCGTCTCGGACGGTCGAGGCGGCATGATTCTTCGTCTTGCGCCTTTGATGAACAACTCTTTGGTTCAAATCCGATTGTCCGTGGTGGCCACTTGCGCACGCACATTCTTTGCCAAGATATTCCACCGCCGGATCCGACGATCGTCGCCAACCGTCTGGCTGAGACGGAAATCTTGAGCAACCTCCAGCTCTCGAATCGAGCGATCGTGCATCAGACGACGAACGTGCCCCAATGTATCGGTTGTCACAACATGATCAATCCTCTTGGGTTTGCACTCGAAGGTTTTGACGGCTTCGGTATGCCGCGCACGAAAGAGAAGGTTTACGACGCGAGTGTAAAGGTCGTTGCGGAACACGCAATCGATACCTACGTGTCGGATCTTAACATTGCGAGCGTGCCGAGACCCGCAACAGACGCAAGCGCTCTCGTACGTGAGATTGCGAACTCAGATCGAGCGCGCCTGTGCATGGGTCGAAAAATCATCGAGTACAATCGGGAACGTGCGCCTGCCGCAGCCGATGGCTGCGTCGTGAACGAAGGTGCAGAACTCATGCTTGAAGGCAGTTCGGTCTTAGACTTTTTCCTCGTCAGTGCGACGGCTGAAGACATCTTTTGGAAGGCGGCAAAGTGAAATACAACAAGCTGACACGTCGTATGTTCTTAGAAGGTGCTGGGAAGACGGCGCTCGCGATCCCATTTTTAACGTCGATCTTGCCGTCTGAAGCGAAAGCCGCAACTGTCGCGAAGAAATTTATCAACGTGCAGTCGGATTATTTCATCGCACGTGAGCTTGCGACGCCAGGTTACTACGACGGCGCAAACCAGGTTCCATGGACGCAGATCGATTCCGACATGAAATATCAGATGCTCTCAGATCTGATTAAGAAAAACGGCAAGATCTCCCAGATCTTCGATCAAGCTTGGAACCCGTACGCGAACAAGATCAACATTACGTCGAACGCAAACGCGTACGTTCAATCGTTTCTTCACAACGCGACGATAGCGTCTGCGATCTGCAGTGTCTCAGGCGGCGATTATTCATCACCGATTTTTTCGTACAGTACGGACTTCCTAGCGGAGCAAGCACTTGCAAAGATGAATGGACCGAGCGGTCTTGGCGCACTCAGAATCAACTACTGGGGTACGAACGATCAATATGAAGCATCCTGGGGCGTGATCGACGGTAAGAAAGTCGGTCTGCAAAACGTAAAGAATGCAACTCAACTTCAAACGCTTCTCGCTGGCAAAAACATCTCGACAACCGATACGCGTCAGGTGACACGGCGAAAGCTGATCGATGCTGTCTTGCCGGAGTTGAATCGGCTGAAAGCAAATTCTCGGCTGTCGCAGCTCGATCGAGACCGCTTAAATGAAGCGACCGATCGTTGGAACGATATTCAGAATCGTGCGGCGACGACTCTTCAATGTACGTTCCCGAACGGCGCTCAAGGTGTCGACTGGGATGCAAACACGAAGCAGGCCATGGCGATCGCGGTTGCAGCCCTCTCGTGCAACATGGCGCACGTTCTGTCGTACACGCTATTTACGGGTGGCAAAGACAATCCGCAAAGTCTGCACAACTATGCTCACGATGCCCGCAATCGGAACTTCAACGATGTTCAGCTTTGGCGTTCTCGTCGGGTCGCAGATCTCGTCGGAATGCTCGATTCATCGAAAGACGAAAACGGCCAGTCAATCCTCGATTCATCGGTTCTTCAATGGACGCACGAGTATTCAAGCTGGGGTCATCAAAAATTTGGTTACGTCACGCTGACCGCCGGTGGTGCTCAAGGCAAAATCCGGAACGGCTATCATATTGATATGGGCGGGGCGCCGCTGAATTCGGTCCATATGACGAATCTGCTAGCGCTCGGTTTGAGTATCAGTGATATCGAACGAGACGGGCGAACAGGGCACGGTGAGTTTGCAAACTCGGTTCTTTATCAAGACGGTCGCGCCGATAACACGCAAGCCTTCGTGAACTACGGCGAGGGCGATGCAGACTATTGGGGCGGCATGTACGGAAAAATCGATCGTCAATATAAGACGCCCGCAAACTTCACGCGCTTCTTCGAGACATCAGCGAAGCGGAAACCGCTTTTCTACCTGAAGACTTAGGAATTGGCACATCTCGCTGCGGTTGATAGGAGCGGTTTTCAGCTTTGCGAGCGGATGAAGTTCACTAACACACCTTGGACGATAGGCTCTACCGCTTCAGCGGGGAGCCCGAAATCGGGCGCAAGCTTCGTCGCCATTTGGCGAACGCTTTGACCCTCATGGCACGCCATTAAAATTTCCGACAAGAGGGCGTGTGATTGCGCAGCTTCTTCGAGATCGAGATTTGGCAAGAGCCGCTCAAGCACGACAGGCTTTCCAGTGTCTTGAATGAACTCGGCCCTCGGCGCAGTTGTTTGGTTGGTATCTAGAACCTGCTCGGTTTTTTGATTTTCTATTTTGTCGGCGCGCCAGCCGTAGACAGCGTCTGTCCGAAATGTCGCAGAAAGTGAGCTTTTAAGTTGAGTCAGCCAATTCTGGCTCTTACGCTCAACTCGAAATCCAGAATTTGACTGGGACAATCTTGATTGAATTTCGTCATTGGTTAAGAGCTCGGATCGGTCGTTCGTCATAAACATCAGAGGCCCGAGGTTCACCCAGCTTCCACCGACCGTAAGCAATCGATTGATCTTTGAACGCGTGATCTCAAAAGGTAGGCCTACGACGTCGATGAACCAAGGCGTGATGACAATGTCAAATTGGGCTTCTTGAAGGCGATCTTCAGTGAAATCGTTAAAGAGAAGTGTAAGCTTCGATTTCATCTGAACATCTGTTGGCAATTTAAGGCTCTGCTTAACTGAAGCGGTCTCTAGCGAAGCTGGAAGTTCTGCGATCTCGTAGAGGTCGAGGGTTTTGCCATCGAGGATCTCTTTAGCGGCGAGAAACAAGAGCGGGTTGATCTCGGTCGCGACGATTTCATCGCACTTGATCTCGCATGCGAGATCGAAAGCGAGCCGGGCGCTGCCCGCGCCGAGAATTAGAACACGCGTCATCTTGCGATCAGGTAGCAAATCGAGGATGGCTTTAAGATGGGCCCTTGTTTCTTCAGTGGCTTGACCTTCGGTGGCGGAAACGTAGGGCCAGGCCCAGTCGCGAAAGAGATTTACGAAGTTTGCTTCGAGAGACTCAGTCTGCAGCGACGGAGCGCCAGTGAAACTTCCAAGAGCATGCGGCAGGGCGGGATGCTCAATTAGGGGCTGAAACATTTTCGAGAGCTTCTGGTGGTTGAAGTTTTGCGCCTGCAGAATGTTTTGAAGTCGCGTCAGTGTTTGAGTGTCTGAGGCAGGCGTATTCTTGTGCGAGTGAAGCGACTGCGCTGTTCGCTTTGCATCGGCCTCAAGATTCGCGAGCGTACGAAGAGCCGAGGCTCTGAAATTGAGAAGCCACGCTAAGGGTGATTCAAAGTCGAGCTTTAAGCCGTTGATCGATTGAATGAACATGCCCGAGATCGTAACGTGTTACTTACGGAGCGCGAAAGCGAAATCGTCGCCGACGGAAATCGCGAAATAGGTGTTCGAGCTATCTAGCTTGTACGGACTGTAGATGCCGTACGGCCCCTCGACCGGAAGCGGGCTTGAGCCGGTCGTGATGAAGCCAACACCGAGCTCGCCATTTTCATTGTGACCCCAGCCGTAGAGTTCATCGTTTTCGTCGATGGCGATCGTCATGCTTTGACCGCAGCTGATGCTTTTAAACTTCGTCGTGCCTGCGACTTTCTGAGGCGTGTAATAGACCGCGTAAAACTGCTGAGAACCTAGACCAATGCGCCCATACATTTCGTAGCCCCAGCAGTACGCGTCTTGCGCCCTCGAGAGAGCGCAGAAGCTGGAGGCACCACCTGAAAGGCTGGTGTAAGCACGTGAAGCATCTAGGAGAGTGGGTGAAAGAACAAACGGCATTGCATCGTCGACTGTGCTCGATGAGAAGTCAGCGATGTAAGTGGTCGCACCTCGGTCTCGGACGCCCCAGCAGACAACGTGGGCCGTTGAGGTTTGAATTCCGCAGAACGCGTCCATTCCGGTTGCGATCGCACTATACGAGCCCGAGAGAAGAGTTGGGACCGCCGATTGTGTGGTTGTTCCTTGCCCCAGTTGCCCGTGATCGTTAGCGCCCCAGCAATAAACTTTCCCTGACTCCGTCAAACCGCAGGAGCTAGACGCAGCCAGCGCGAGACCAACAAATCTCTCCGATGAAGCAACAGCGACCGGCATGAGCGAATCGACGTTTGAGTTGTTGCCAAGCTGACCTGAAGCATTTCGACCCCAACAATAGACCTTACCAACCAAGTTGATCGCACACGTGTGCGCTCTGTCGCCGCCCCAATTCGCGCCAGCCACCGCGATCGCTCTAAATTTTTCAGTCGTTACGACTGCGAGAGGTGTCGCCGAATCAGTTTGTGCATTTGTTCCCAAGCGCCCGTAATCGCCTTCGCCCCAGCAGTAGGCAGAACCATCGGCGGTGAGTCCGCATGCGTGCGCGCGAGAGGCTGCGATTTGTTTAAATGGCAGGGATGTGAGCGCCGCCGCGATCGGCGATGGACTGGCAACGCCTGTCGAGCCGGAGAGCAAAACATTACCGTTTCTATTCTGACCCCAAACAACCGGCACCGAGGCCGCTTGATCGGAGAGCGTGACCGCGACGTGAACGAGAGTTCGTTTACCCGGAGTGTGAATCACGAAATCGGTTGAAAGCCCTTCTGCGGGTGGAACATTCAGAACAATGAGTTTGTCTGAGTTCATGACGAAATTTGAGTTGTTCTGCTCAATGGTTGCCGTCGCAATTTGATCCATCTGACTGGCGTCAAAGATATACGTACCCGGTACATCGAGCGCTTTCGCGGGCGCGATCTTAATGATTGTCTCGGTAGCCTCTACGGCGTTCGATGGTGGTGAAGCTTGGAAGTAAGAGATGCCGAGATCGCACCCGGTTACACTCAAAACACCTGCGAATGTAAGGACTAGCGATAATCGTGACATTGCATAGAACCTATCGGCCTAGCCTTCGGTCGGCTTGAGAGACGAATGGGCGCCACACGCCTCAAGGTAAGGCGTGTCAGCAGTGCCACGGGTTGAAAAAATCTCTTATCTCGCGCGGCTCGAGGCTTTCACGATTTCGCAAAGTGGCTTTCGCTCCGTGAAGCCGCCTGTCTGAACAGTCGTTAAGAGGCGACAGCTATCGTAGCCTTGTTTGCGCAAACCAGCCTCGATCGTGACAAGTTCAGATTGCGGGAGGCTAGGAGTCCTCGAAAGAATCCAACCGTAGTCTCGAGTCGGGTGGCCGACCACGGCATAGTGATAGTCGGGTGCAAGATCGATGATCCAGTAGTCACCGCCGAATTTGAAAATCCAGTCGATGATTTTAACGAAGGTGA
>CAJYOV010000529.1 GCA_913776405.1 Pseudobdellovibrionaceae bacterium | reverse complement strand
TCTCATCCTCATCTTGGCAGATCAGATTCAGGACTCTCTCGATGACCGCGAAAGCCCTGATGAAGCGAAGAAAGCGGCAGAGACGATTTCACAAACGGTCCTCCGAATCTCCAAAATTATCACGGGGCTTCGAACCTTCGCGCGAGACGGCAGCAATGCTGAAATGGAAAACTCGAATCTCGTCGATGTCGCAGAGCAAACACTGCAGCTTTGCACCCAGCGCATGCTTGGCAACGCGATCAAGTTTCAGTTTCTTAAACCGGAGAGTACGAGCGCGATCGTTCGGTGCCGCTCCGTCGAAATCAGCCAGGTCATGCTCAACCTCCTTAACAACGCATTCGATGCCGTTCAAGATCAGAAAGAGCCTTGGATCAAACTTGAGATGAAAGAGTCTCAAGAAGCAGTCGCATTCGAGGTCAGTAACAGTGGGCCACAGATTCCTCCGTCTATTCGCGAAAAGCTGTTTCAACCATTCTTCACGACAAAGCCACCCGGAAAAGGCACTGGGCTTGGACTCAGTATTTCAAAGGGCATCGTTGATCAGCACCAGGGCAAATTCTTTGTCGATGCTGAGTCGAAGTTCACGAAATTCGTGGTTGAACTGCCTAAAGTCGCTTGAAAATAATCGGTGAGCGAGTTTGGTTTCTTTTTGGATAACTTCTGACTCACGTGATTGAACCCGCGAGCAAGATCATGCTTGAATCATCCCGGCACTTCGCAGGAGTTCTCAGATGATTCGAGCGACACTACTTCTTTTAACAGGCTTCATCAGTTTTGGTTTTACTTCGCGAGCGTTCGCAAAGGACGTTTTTGTCGAACGCAAAGTTTTGCTCTACCCGTCTTGTCGTGACTCGAGCAAACTCCCGGAGACTGGCGAGAATTTGGCTATCATCGCTCTGAATGATGTAGCGGCGGTGAACGAAGCACCTTGCGACCGCGCCTGTATGAACGAGAAGCGTTACGGAGTCGCCGACGTTAAAAACTTTCCGGTGCTAAAAGATCTTTTGGCCGAGCTAAAGCGAGCGCCCTCTAAGCCAGGAACCGTGAAGGCCGATAGCCTTGTGGCATTTCCGGATCTTGGAGTTTGCATTTTCATAGACTCAATTAAGAGCGAAGCTGAGTTCCAAGGTAAAATCTATCGTTATTCAGCACCCACACTACAGCGCCTGCGCGATTCAGTTCGACCGCCCGTGAAAAAATAAGTCGTAGCCGCCACTTCAGAGTCGATTCGCGACTTGTGTAGGAGACTGGACAAGTTCGAGAAGCTTCGTCACACATCGGCACCTAGAGTGCGAGCATGACTCTGTCGGATCACCGAGCGCTCAAATTCTTCTGTCTCTTTGCGCTCTATTTTCTTCAGGGCTGGGTTGCGGGCTTCACCGGCACCGCGCTCATCAACCACCTCGCCGAAACAGGTCTTTCTGTCGGTGAGCTCGGCCGCTTTAGCTTCATCATCGGCATACCTTGGATTATTCAATTTGTTTGGTCACCCCTCGTCGACCGGTTCCCGGGTCTTGCGATGGGGAAACGGCGCGGTTGGCTCATCTGTGCGAGTTTGCCGGCAAACGGTTTGTTGCTGCTACTTGTGGTCCTTCCATATGCGCCTTTGACGCTCGCTCTTGTGTTTCTGGCGCACTCGCTTTGCAGTTCTGTCATGGACACGGCCGTAGACGGCATGATGATCGACAACGTGAAGCAAGACGAAGCCGGTCTCGCGAGCGCACTTACGAATGCAGGCGCCGTCATTGGCTCGTGCGTTTCGGCAATTTTCTTCAGCTGGTATCTCACTCAGAGCAGTTTTCAAGCAAATGCGTTGGTTCTCTTTGTCGTGAGCCTTGCGATTACCGCAGCAGCCGTCTCAGTTCGCGAACGTAAAACCGACAAATGGTTTTCGCTCGGAATGTCTGAAACCGCTCCCGTGAAGCGGATCCCGCTATCGCTTTTTGCTAAACTGCTGATCGGACGACTGCGCAAAGTGCAGGCGCTTTCGGTCTTAGCCTTTAGCTTCGTAGTCTTCTTCTTGTTTGCGTGCGTGAGTCTCACGTTCAACGCGAAGCTGCTCAATGGCGGTGGCTGGACAGCTGTCGAACTCTCACGTTACCAGTCGATTCTAGGCGTGGTCTCAGCAAGTCTCGGTGCACTCGGGGTTGGAAAGCTTTGCGACCGCTTCGGCGACCGAGTTGTCTTTGCGATCGGACTGTTGGTGTCTGCGCTGGCTTTTGGGTTTATGGCCGTGATTCCAAATTTTTCGGCGCTGGCTTCGCTCACTTTTCTTACGATCGCACCTGGGCTTCTTTACGTCGCATTCGTCCCACGTGTGATTGCGATCAGCCGTGGGGCCGTGGCTGCGACGGCGTTCACTTTTTGTATGACCACGATGAATTTCGGATCACTTGCTGGCGCTGCTTTGTCCGACCGGATCTTTCAAGCGTTCTCTCAGGCGACAGTGCTTTCGCTTGAAAGCCTGCTCTTCTTCGTCGGTTCGGTTGCTGCGCTTGCGCCAGT
>CAJYOV010000528.1 GCA_913776405.1 Pseudobdellovibrionaceae bacterium | reverse complement strand
TAGATGAGCGAAAGATGTTTGGTGAGTTTAAAAGTCATTTTGAGTGAGGAGGGAAATATTAAAAACAAAGAAGAAATGAAATCCGTATGAATCCGAAATGGTCGGTTGAAAAAATTGATGTCGTTGATGCATTGGTTGATCGTGACGAGATGAATCGAGCTCTTGATGAGTTCGCCGAAATCGTTTATCTCTATTTTTGCCAGCTCGATAAAAATCAAATTCAGGCTTCCTCAAACCTAGCTCCGAAAACTAGGGAGTAGATCGAGGATGCCGATGCCGCTTAAAAATAAAAAGTTAACTCCGACTGACGGTTTTAAAATCGCAGCTTACGTTCGCGTGTCGACCGAGGAGCAGGCCGAAAATCCTGAAGGGTCGATCCGAAACCAAACTGACCGTATTCGTGATGCCGTCAGCTACCGCAACCGAAATGCGAACTATGGCGAGATCGTTCAAACCTATACCGACGCCGGAATCTCGGCCAAAGACATGAAGCGCCCAGCGCTCCAAGAAATGCTTCGAGCGATTCGGAGTGGCGAAATCAATCTTGTTGTCGTCACCGAACTCTCTAGGCTTTCGCGCAATACGAGAGATTTCATTCAAATTTGGGATCTCATGCGTGAAGTTGGATGCCGGTTCTCATCCCTCCGGGAGGACTTCGATACAACGAATGCGGCCGGCGAGCTTGTGTTGTTCCAGCTCATGAACCTTGCGCAGTTTGAACGAAGGCAGACATCAGACCGAGTTGAAGCGAATGTTGCAGCCCGCGCAAAGCGCGGACTTTACAACGGCGGTACGGTTCCAATCGGTTATAAGCGTATCGCTGATAAATCAGGTTATCTTGAAATCGACAATGCCATGGCCCCGACCGTGAAAGAAGCGTTCGCGTGTTTTCTCCGCGAGGGCGCACTGGCGCCGGCGGCGAAGTGGCTCAACGAAAATGGCTACCAGCTCAAGAAAGACTCCGAAGGAGGTGGGAGGCTGAAGCGTGTGGGGCATTTCACAGTCGACAACCTACAGGCGATCTTGCGAAACAAAATCTACGTTGGTGTAAAGCGCTTCAAAGTTAAAGATGAATGGCATGAGGCGAAGGCTGTATGGCCTGCCATTATTGATGACGTTTCGTTTCAGCGAGCCGGCAAGATGCTTGACCGCAACCGTTACCGATTGAAGCCGCACAATTCCTCGAAGTTACCTTACTTGCTAACAGGTCTCACGGTTTGCGCGAAATGCGGCAACACGCTGGTCGGAAAATCGGCTACGGGAAACGGCGGCAAGGTCGGCTATTACGAGCATGCGTGGGCTACGAAACGTGATTCGACGCTTACGAAGAAGATGTTTAAGTGTGAACCTCACCGAGTGCCATCGAAGAAAATTGAGCCCCTTACCTGGCAAAAGTTTTTGGCTCTCATTAACGATCCGAAATTCGTTCGAGAGATGCTGACGCGTGTACGCAGTGCTCACGAGGTAAATCCAGCTCGAAAAGATCAAGAGCGCCTGAAGGCGAAAATATTCGGCCTCAACAGCCAAATCGATGGGCTCGCAGAACGTCTGTCAGAGCTTTCGAAAGGAGTTTCGGCTGCGCCGATCTACAAACAAATGCAGCGTCTTGAAGAACTCAAAAGTCAGCACCAGCGCGAGCTCGAAAATCTCAAAAGCGAAAACACCGGCTCGCTAGACCGAGTGATCGACTTCAAAAACTTCGACGCGTTCGTGGCCAGCTACCGTAAGCTCATGTTTGAGAATCTAACCGTCGATCAGAAAAAACAGCTCCTCCGCCGCTTCATCCAAAAAATCGAGATCGGCACGAACTCCGTCAAAATCCACTTCATTGTCGATAAGGACCACTACAAACAAGAAAGCGCTCTTGCGGGCCCCTCTTCCACCTGTCAGCCTGACTTTTTAAACTTTTATGGTTCGAATACTTTGACAAGTGGTACCCGGGACAGGACTTGAACCTGCACACCTTACGGCACTAGATCCTAAGTCTAGCGTGTCTGCCATTCCACCACCCGGGCACGAGTGAAGAAGTTCTGA
>CAJYOV010000527.1 GCA_913776405.1 Pseudobdellovibrionaceae bacterium | reverse complement strand
AGCTCCTTCCTTCAGTTCTTCGAGAGCCCCGACAAGCCAGCCACTCGCAAAACCCTTCGCGACGGTATGAACCACTTGTTGCGCTTACTTCTACCGTACCACCAGAATCCCGCCCCTGAACTTCTCGAGCGCCTTAAGGTTTAAGAAGCGCTCAATTTCTCTCGTGATTTCTATAACTTAGCCTCAGAAACCCAACAAATTCGACCCGGCTTTCCGAAGCCGGGGCCTAAGGTGAACTGAGAATCGTTTGCATTTGGTTGACGAGAATGGTTCTCATTCGCTACTACGTTCGCGACAGCCACGAGCCAAAGGCCCTCGAATTCCGGAGTTTATCTTATGAGTCTTTCTACTTCGACGACTGCCCCGCAACTTCCAGTGAGCGCAACTCAAGAGCCGTTTGCACGCGCGAGCGCTCGCCGTGGCGACAAAGTGCCAAGCAAGAAAATCATCCGCGACCTCGGGCTCAAGGTCACAAGCCAACGTCTCTTGATTCTAGATGTCGTTCGCCGCGGCCCGAATCACTTCACCGCTCAAGACATCTTTGAAACAGTTGTAGCTAAAAACCCTGCTGTCGGTTTCGCAACGGTCTATCGCTTCCTTCGCACGCTTTCGGAACAAAGCTTCGTCACCGAAGTGCGCCTCGGCGGCATGCCTGCTCGTTACGAGTGGGCAGCGAAACACCACCACGATCACTTAACGTGCACTGGCTGCGGCAAAATCGTCGAATTCGAGAATCACGAAATCGAACGCCTCCAAGAAAAAGTCGCTAAAGAGTTCGGGTTTGTTTTGAACGATCACGTTCTCGAACTTTATGGCACGTGCCCGGACTGTCGTAGCACGCAAGACAAAACCGTTTAAGCGCGTCGCCGCTCGTTAGGGATTACGGCTTCACATGCGTCTGTTTTACGCCGATAAACCAGCTGGTCTTACGACGCACACGTCGTTAAACGAAGCCGATAAGAAAAAGCCGTGGGTCGATCGCGCCGACGGCTTTCTCGAATTTCTTCAAGCAAAGACCAACCAGCCACTTTTCCCCGTCCACCGTTTGGACAAAGAGACAACCGGCGCGATCGCATTCGCGCTCGATCGCGAAACGGCGGAAGCTGCGCGCGTCGCTTTCGAATCTCGAGACGTTCATAAACACTATCTGTTTTTGACCGATCGCACCTGCCGAGAAACGACATTTGAAGTCGAGTCTGTCATCGAGCGTGTCGGCAACGAGTTTGTTTCTCGCAGCCCACGCGCAGATGAAGCACCAAACTCAAAAACTCAATTTACCTTCGTCAAATCTGAAGGCCGCTTCAGTCTCTGGAGTGCGCATCCTGTTTCAGGGAAGCCGCATCAAATCCGCCTTCATGCGGAGACACGCCAAATTCCGATCTTGGGTGACAACCTTCACGGCGGCTCACCGTTTCCGGCTCTCTGTCTCCATAGTCATAAAATCAAACTGATGCCTGACTCAAATGAGTCTGATGGGTTCACAAGCGATCCCCCACCGTTTTTTGCAGATCTCGCTCTTCTGAAAGACGCAACTCTGTGCAAGTGGCTTGCGGCCATCGATCGTCGAGACCGAGTTCTTCGCAGCTTAAAGTCAACGGCTCCATCGACCTACCGTTGGATCCATAGTGAAGGCGACCCTCTTCGCGTTGAGTCGCTGGGCGAAGTCATTTCGTTCAATTGGTTTCGCGAATCAGCTCCAAGCGAGGCCGAGTGGACCGCACTTAAGAAACTCGCAGCGATGCGGAAATGGAAAACTTGGTACCTGCAAATTCGCGGTGATCGCGGTAAAGCGCCGGCAGACGAAAAAGTTTTTCTTTCAGAGCCAGCGCCGCCTGAGAGGTGGCTTGCAAGTGAAAACGATCTCGAGTTCGAGTTTAGAAGAGACTCCGGGCTGTCCCCAGGCCTTTTCCTCGATCAGCGAGCGAATCGCGCGTTCATCAACTTGCAAGCCGCCAACACAAAACGTGTTTTGAACCTCTTCTGCTACACGTCTGGCTTCAGCGTTGCTGCAGCGAAGGGCGGCGCACAACAGGTCGTCTCAGTTGATGTCTCGAAACCGTTTCTTGAGTGGTCGAAGCGCAATTTTGAAATCAACGGTTTGAATGTCGAGGGCCACGAATTTCGTGCGATGGATGCCCGCGAATACGTCGCGTGGGCCGTAAAGAAGCAGCTTCAGTTTGATCTTGTGATCTGTGATCCGCCGTCGTTTGCTCGCGGAAAGAAGGATCTGTTTCGCATCGAGAAGGATTTTGACCGACTCTTTTTAGACTGTCTCTCTCTCGTGAAGCCAAAAACAGGCAAGCTTCTCTTCTCGACGAACTACGAAGTTTGGTCACCGGACGATCTCGGCCAACGCGCGCAAAAGGCGATTCAATCATCAGCGTTAAACGCTCGTCTGATCTCGGCGCCAACGCCCGATCTCGACTTCGAGATGCCGCATGCGCCGCGAAACATGAAGTGCGTCATCGTCGAGCGAATGTGAGCGCTCGCAAACACTCTTCGCACACTCACCAGATGTGCATGCAGAACGTCGAAGGTCTCTACAGGACCAACGTGTGACCTCGACCTCAATTTCAACAGAAACTGTAAACGCCGCAGGCAATCGAAAAATTATTTTTGCTGCGAGATTTTTTTCTGTTCAATGAAATCGCGCACTTACTCTGCCTCACTCTGAATCGCAGATCAAAACACTCTGTCTCGACGCGGCTTTAGCCGTCATCGACTAGCCTCGTCTATCGACGTGCAGACTAGCCAAAGGCCTTCCGAAGAGTTTCGCGGTTGATGAATCGAAAGGCGGATTCGATGGCAGTACGTAATTTCAAAAACTCAAAGTCGGTGCTAGCACTCTCGCTGCTTGCGGGTTTGACGATGGGTAACGAAGGCTGCGAACAAGCGAAAGATCGCGTTCTTAAATTGGACGTGGAAGTCGGCAGCATCGCAGCACAAACGATCTCGACGCCATCAGGCGAGAAGATCGATTTCAACTTCGTCGCGAACACGCTCTTCTACCAACAAGTGCAGTCGAACGGTCACTTCGTGATGATGGGTGAAATTCCGACGGTCGCTTCGACTTCAGCCGCGAAATCGAAACTAAATGCGAAAGTCGCAAAAGGTTTGGCGAAGCTGAATGACAGTCTTGCCTCAACTCCAGATGAAAAAGTTCTCGAGAAGTACGGCTTCTTGGCCCAGCTTGAAGAAAAAGGCGATGCCGCCGCATCGAAGCTTTCATCAAGCCCGAAATCGCTCGCACCGACACAAACACAAACTGCTGCGTCTCCAAACGACGTTCCACTCTGTGTTTACGATCTTCCGCACGCAAAATTGAAAGGTGAAGTCGTCTCCTTCGAAGCGAATTGGGGCGCAGGCGTTGGTATCGGTTACGGTACGGACGGCGCAGCTCTTCCGACTGGCAACGTTGCGGGCTCGGTTAAGTTCCAATCGGCTCGTTTGCAGATGGGTC
>CAJYOV010000526.1 GCA_913776405.1 Pseudobdellovibrionaceae bacterium | reverse complement strand
CCTGGTTCTTCACTTCAAAAATGGCTCGTTGGACGCGATAACCGACAGCGACAGCACGTCGGCTTGCGAATTTAGTAAAAACCCGAACGCGAGCTTAAGCGAGCGCGATTTCACAATCGGCGCTTGCGAGGACCGCGTTGTGTTTGATGCGGGCATTGGATCAGCCAACGGAGCTTATGCAAATCTCAATGGAACGACGAAGGTCACTGACCCTGCGGGATCAAGCTGCACGATTCAGAACTCAAAATTATTCAGTCAGAATGCGCGAACGAAAGCAGATGCGCAGATGAAATCTCAAGCTCAAGTCTTAGCTGCCCTCAAAGCAGAGGCTTCGTGCTCGAAACTTGATCTCGCTAGCCTCCGCACGAAGACGGCGACATCCGGTGCGCGGTCTTCAGCGACTACGGCAAAGCCTGCCGCTAATGGCGCACGACCGCGACTCAGCTTACCGTACCTCGAGGGTTCGGGATCATCGAATTAAAACAACCGGCCGCGCCTAACTCGACTTTGCCGCGAAGTATTTAGCGAAATCGATTCGCAGAAGCGGCTTTCCGTAAAACTTGTCGCGGTAGATTGGTACTTCGCCCTTGAGATGGAGATCTTTAAAAGGCGAAGTCTCACCGCGCACGAGTCGAACCATCTCGCGATTGGTGATTGCCTTTGCGCCGAGGTTCAAGACTTTCTGTCGGTAATCGTCATACCGGATATCGAAATGAGGGAACCCATTCGAGTAGTGGTTCCACTCGGGCTTAAGCCCAAGCTTTACAACACAGAAGTCGTAAAGTTCTTCGAGCGAGGTATCTGAATAGCAATGACCCATGCTGTCGAGGTAGATCATCGAGTCTCAAGCTTTCTTATGCCACTCGGTCAGGTTATCAAGCAATTGGATTAACTTTTCACCCTTCGAAGTCAATGCGTAATGAAATTCAAGCTCTGATCTCTTTTTGGTGATGAGCTTGTGTTCAAGAAGCTGTTTGAGGCTAAGGCCAAGAATCTGGTCCGAAATACGTGGGAGTTCCTTCTTGATGAGTGCGAAACGATTACGACCGAAATAGATACAGAAGAGGATCTGAGTCGTCCAACGCCCCGATGCTTCTCCACCTCACGACCGAGCATAGCTCAGAATAAGTTGAGTCAGAACTCAGCGGAGTTTGCGCCCCGCAAAATTCGCGTCAACTCAATCCAAGAGCATTTTGTTTCTTGCGTCCGAACAATCGAGCTACGTCAATGCGTCGAGCTTGTCGTCGACGGCGGTGGCAGCGCGGCTCCGATGAATTTCTAAAGGCCACTCAGTTGAATGAAGTGACTTCCCGGTTAACTCAGTTTGTCGCGAAGTTGATCGGCGGCTTTCCAAAGCCGCTTCTTTTTTTCGGGATCCATCCGATCGAGAGTACGGGCCATCATAGAGAGTCGCGGGTTCTGCAAAAAGAAGGTTTGGTTTCGCTCAATGAACGACCAGTAAAGTCCGTCGACGGCCTCCATCCATTCTGCCTTCTTGTAGTGACCCATCTTTCGGTAATAGTTCGACCCGCAGATGTAAGGCTTCGTCGCAAAGATGCCGCCGTCGCTAAAGACAGCCATGCCGTACACGTTTGGCCCCATCACCCAGTCGGATGAATCGATGAACATTTCCATGAACCACTTGTGCGCTTCACGAGGATCAATTTCTAGAAGGACCATCAGTGACCCGACCACCATCAAGCGCTCGATGTGATGAGCGTAGGCATAACGGTTGGTCTTGCGGATGACATCGTCTAGGGGTTCAATGCCGGTCGTTCCGTCATACCAGTGCTTAGACAATTTGCGCGTATGTTGAAACGCATTCTCGACATCCTGAATTTCGCTAAAGTTCTGATAGATGCCTCTCACAAACTCGCGCCATCCGATGACCTGGCGAATGTAGCCTTCGCAAGAGTTGAGCGGCACCTTGCGGTCTTTAGCTGTCTTCAGCGCAACGGTAACGCAGTCTTGCGGTGTGATCAGACCGGTATTTAAAAACGGAGTCAGCACCGAGTGAAAAACGAATGGCGATTCTTTTGAGAAGGCGTCTTCGTAGGGGCCGAAGTTCTCAAAGCGCAAATCGAAGAAATCGCGGGCCCATTTTTTCGCGCCTGCACGATCCGTCGGTAGCCAGAAATCAGCCACACTGCCAGGGTGATCAGGAAACTCGCGCTCAATTAAATCCATCACTTCGAGATCGACGAAATCGGGCTCGTAGTTTGGCAAACTCGGCGGCTCGACATCCTTCGGGAGCGGGAGGCGGTTCTCTTCATCGAAGCTCCACTGACCGCCGACGGGCTCTTTGTCGGTATTCATGAGAATTTTTAACCG
Source organism: Pseudobdellovibrionaceae bacterium (assembly GCA_913776405.1). GTDB lineage: Bacteria > Bdellovibrionota > Bdellovibrionia > Bdellovibrionales > JAMPXM01 > CAJYOV01. The sequence goes on along the minus strand of CAJYOV010000526.1, from coordinate 1,891 downwards.
CTTCCGCTGGCGTTCGTAAAATGTCTTCATGAAAGGACGCTTCGTCTCTGAGAGGTACGAACGGAACGTCTCCCGAGTCGTCAAAAACATGGGGCTCTGAATAAGTTCAACTTGCGCACCTGACTCGAGCAGAAGTTTGTTCAATCGGCTCTCAAAGAACTTATCCTCGATCTCGAACATGACGACACGTGAAGCATCGACCTCTTTGAGAAACGCTTTAAGGCTGTGGTCGTAAGTTTCGCGTTTCGTTTCTTCAAGACGTTCATAGTGAACGTCGTACCCTGCTTCTCGAAGTTCTTCGGCGTACTTTCTCATCGCTGATAGAAAGAAGACGAGCTTGTGTTTGTGATACTTAAAATGCGTACAAAGTTCGCGGTCTTCTCGCATGAAGACCGTCACATCGCTTGCAGCCTTCACAGGCAGGTGTTTCAAATCGAAGAGTTGGTTCCCAAGAATGCAGATAACTGTTTTCTTCATCGCGCTTTAGGCTTTCACTTCGCAATACGGCGAATCTTGGCAACTCTTCTTCGGGAGCAGCGGCCGAATCCGCGCAAAAACAGCGTAGCCCGCTTCGAGCACGAGATGGACTGGCTTTTTTCGAGCGAGCCGCGCCACGTTTCTCAGTGCTGGTAGCTCATCCCAGATTCGGATGAAGGCGTCGACACCCAAATGCAAATGTCCCAGTTGGTCTTTGACGTGCATCGTGCGGTGAACCCGAACAGGATCGACACCTTCTTCGGCCGAATCGAAATCGGGCGACGTAATATCCACGAATCGTAGTGCGTGTGCACCCTTCATCTTTCGGTAGTGGTTGATCTCGCGTGAACAAAGTCGGCAAAGACCGTCGTAATAGATGGTGACCAATTTTGAAGCCATACTTGCGCCCCCTGATAGTTCATAGTAGTATTAACTTTATGAGCCAGCAACGACCTGCTTCAGAAGCTTCGATTTTAAGACAATTCAGTAGTGTCACCGGCGATTTCATTCGCTACTGGGGCTTTAGGCGCATTCACGGCGAAATTTGGGCTCAAGTGTATCTGTCGAAAGCGGCTCTTAGTGGTACGCAAATCGCCGAGAATCTGGGCGTCTCGAAAGCACTCGTGAGTCCAGCTCTTTCAGAGCTTGAGTCGCACGGTTTGATAAAGCCAGTCCCTCTAGACGGTAAAACAGTGACGTACATGCCTTGCGACGACATCTTGAGTGTCATCGGCAAGATCCTCCTAACTCGTGAACAGCCAATGATTGATCAGGCGGCTCACCTCGCCGAAAAGCTTCAAGCGACAGCCGAGCGCTCAATCGATAGCACAATCGCGATCGATCGTCTCGATGCCCTTAAACCACTTCTAGAAATATCGCAGCTCGCGATTCGAGTCATCGCGGCTCAGTTTTCGAACGAAGATCTGACACCGCTACAGAAGAGCGCTCGCACACTCAAAGCGATCGTGAACTAGAGCAGTTTTCGAATTCTACACACGACCTTGACGGCTCTCGTGTCCCAGCTGAGATACGTTTATCGAATAACGGGAGGCCATCTATGAGTTTCATGCGTTCGACTTTTCTTTTTTCGACAGTCACGGCGCTCGTCGCGTCGACTCTCGTCACGGCAGCTTTTTCTACAGCAGATGCAAAACCAAAAACCGACGACGTAGAGACAGTTCCGAGCGTCGATCTTCAGCGCTATCTCGGCCAGTGGTACGAAATCGCATCAATTCCCCAGTCATTCCAAAAGCAGTGCGTAGGTCAGGTCACCGCTGACTATTCGCAGGCAGAAGACTCGCTGATTAAAGTTGTCAACAGCTGCGAAGAACAATCGGGCGAACGCTCTGTTTCTGAAGGTCGCGCAAAAGTCGAAGATACGGCGACCCATGCAAAGCTAAAAGTCACCTTCGTT
>CAJYOV010000525.1 GCA_913776405.1 Pseudobdellovibrionaceae bacterium | reverse complement strand
TCGATGGATAAAAGCCGCAGTCAGATTGAAAGCGCACTAAGTCTCGCGTCGTTTTCTCGAGCAGCGCTTGCGTTTGCCGAACACGCTCTTGCTTGAGCGCATTGAGCGCCGAGAAACCCAGTTTCGTGACGACTCCGATTGCAAGGCTGACAAGGATGATGGCGACACTGATTTGCGCTTTAGACCTCTGGCCCGTTTTGGTTTCTGTCTTCATCGCATTGAGAACCCTTTGGAAATCGCCGCATCACCGCAACTCATACGGCGGGTTTAGAAAGAGAGCTTGGCCCCACTCCGTCTGTTTCACTGTGAGTCCGCTGGTGAGCACGACCGATTTGTCGGGCGCGATGATAACGGCGGAAACGCCGTTTTTCTCGGCGTACTCGCGACCCTTCACAGGGCCATCGATGTAAATGGAGTCATCAACAAGATCGCAGTAGACCGCGGTTTTGCAAATCGTGGTGACTTGAATCGAACCTTGGGCGCTGTAGCCGGTCTTTGGGTCGATGATGTGGTGATAGCGTTTGCCGTCTTTCTCAAAATACTTTTCGGTATCGCCCGCAGTAGCGATCGCGATGTCGGTTGCGTAGAGGTTAAAGAGTGTGGTTTTGCGAGTCATGTCGGGGTTCATGGGTCGCGGATTTCCGACGCCAATGGTCCACAGTTTACCGCTCGGTTTCACACCCCAAACGCGAACGCCTCCGCTTGCGTCGATGTAGCCTGCAGCAACTCCATGCGCTTTCATGATGTCGTAGACTTTATCGATCGCCCAGCCTTCACCCATGCCGCCGAGCCCAATCTTCATACCTTTCACTTTCAGAAATACGGTCGACGCTTTTTTGTCGACGATCACGTTCCGAAAGTTGACGAGTGGCAGTGTAGCCTTGATCTCTTGCTCGGTCGGGAATCTCTCAGCGCCTTTTTTCCAACTGTACTTGCCGAAGAAGGCATTGAACGTGATGTCGAAATTGCCGCCGCTGCGTTCGGCTTCAGCGAGTGAGAGCTCAATCGCATTCATGAGGGCCGAGTCGACCTTGACCGGCTTTACGCCTGCTTGCCGATTAATTTCGCTTACGGGCGAGTTCTCTTTCCACTCCGACATCCAACTGTCGATATAGCGAAGCTCTTTCATGCCTTCGGCGATGTAAGCTTTGAGGTCCGCCTCGTTTTTCTTCGCGTCGACTAAGCAGATCGTCCAAGGGAGAGTCATGATGGTTTGCGTTTCGCAAACTTCGCCCTTCTCACGCTGTGCGGCTCGCGCTGGTGTCTCTGGAAGTTTGACTGCTTTTACGTCTGAGGGCGCGGCCACTGCTACGTTAGAGAGCCCCAGAAAAAGAAAAGGCAGGGCGATCGCTCGCCCTGCCCGGAAATTCGATTTAAACATCAGACCCATCGATTCGAGGGAAGATGACTTTCTTCACCTCTGGTTTGAGCGATTTATTCGGCGAGACTTCTCTCGCGAGCGCACGTGCCGCTTCAACTTCAGCGGACAGCGTTTTTGAAGTGTTGGCTGGTTTTGCAGTCGCGCGAAGAGCCGCTTGAATCTTTGACTCGCCTGAGACCGCTGGCTCTGCCGCAGAAGCCGCCAAAGATTCACCAGCAAGATCTGCGACTCGAGCTGGGCTTACAACGGACTGCTTAAGTGCGTCGCTCAAAGTATTCGGCGCCGTCGGTTGCACGATGTGTGGGGCATTTGCTTTCATTACGACTGGTGCGTCTACTTCGCCCGCTTCGATGAAGTTTGGAATCAACGATGAGAGAGACTCAAGCGGAGGAAACGGTTGGCGCGCATCTGCAGCTTCGCCTTCGCGTACGGCTTTACGAAACTCTTCGCCTAGCTTTTTCAGCGACTCTGTTTCAACTTTTGGCACCTCAAACGCGGCCGCAAAGTTGCGACCGGCACTCTCGCGAGTGAGCTTCTGATCGAGCGACTGCATTTCGTTTTGCAAGCGGCTTAAGTTTTCAACGAGCCGTTGATTTTCCGCGAGTTCGATTTCCGCACGAAGACGCGCCGTCTGCTCTTCTTGCGACTCAGCAGTCTCGCTTGAGGCAGCAACATTTGATGCACGATCGAAATTCACTCCCGCTGCCGCCGCTTGCTCACGAGTCAGATCGCCGCCCGGCTCGCTCGTTACACTTGTTGCTACCCACTCTGGTAATTGCGATTCATCGAACATTAAACGTTCGCGATTCACGCTTGCGATGAATTCGACTTCGCCGCGAGGGAGGTCGACGACTTTTGCAATCTCGTCGACGCTAGAACCTTGGTGCGCCAAGCGGGCCGCTTGCACGTACTTGATCGTATTCTGGCGTTCGATGATTTCTTTGTGCGGGATTTTGTCTTGGAAGATCTTTGCAACTTCAAGCGAGCGATCCATCGAGACACGAATCTCTTGAACGTGCTGATCGGCGAGTTGCACTTTCGCTTGGACTTCGCGCGCTTTGCTCTCGAGAATCGCGGTCAATTGGTTGACCTGTGCTTCGGTTCGATCAGAAAGATCTTCGAGCACTGAAATCTTGCTTTGGAGAAGCTGAAGACCGCGACTCAACCGTGGATCATCTTTTGGCGCGCGATTCATGCGCATCACGACCACGAACAAACCACAGGCCATGAAAATATCGAAAACGATCTGGATCAGTGTCCAAGTACCCACTCGGTAAGCCTCCCGCTCTCATTATGGTACAGAGGGCTAGGAGGCCTGGGTATCGGACGAACGTCCAGTCAGTTCGCGAAGCGATTCAAATCGAAGTGGCCTGCATCAATCGGATTCAGGCGTAGAGATTCTTCATTGAACCAGTCGTGCAGAGCCCAGAAGGCCGAAGACCCGCGCTGAACACCGAACTCGTCGACAAGCTTTTTGTAATCGGCCTCTTTGCGAACGTCTTTCACTCGCTCAACAAACTTCGAGAGATCTTTCTGGTCGACATCGAAGTACATGTTCGGGTAACTCGATGCGAAGCCCGCCACGATATTGAGCGTGTCGCGCCAAGGCTCTCGACGTTCAGCCTCGAAAAGCAACATGCTTACACTCGCATGCGCTTTAT
>CAJYOV010000524.1 GCA_913776405.1 Pseudobdellovibrionaceae bacterium | reverse complement strand
TTTTCACCTTACACTTACGACGGCGTTGCTCGCAGTCTTCACCCGCATATTTATTTTGCTCTGATTGGCGGCGGAATCCTCGCGCTTTATCCGGTGGCCCTCGTCTTAAAACATCCCGGCACAAAAGCATCGAAGTATTCAATCACGACTTCACAGCTTCTTTTTAGCTCGCTCTTTATTCACCTCACAAACGGGCGAATAGAAACACACTTCCATGTGTTCGGTTCGCTCGCGTTCCTTGCGGCCTACCACGATGTTCGCATTCTCTTCTACGCTACGGCTATTACTGCGCTCGATCACGCCCTGAGAGGCGTGTACCTCCCGCAATCAGTTTACGGCGTTCTGCAAGCGTCGCCGTGGCGCGCTCTTGAACACTCAGCCTGGGTGATCTTCGAGGATATTTTCCTAGTCTTCTCTATTCAGTCTGGCAACGCAGTCGTTGGCGTCGTCGCAGACAAACAAGCGAATCTTGAATTCACTCTCGCAAACGTTGAGTCGATCGTTGACGAACGTACTCATGAACTCCAGGTGACTCAGCAGACTGTCTTAGATCAACAGCAAACGTTGATCACGTCAGCCAAGATGTCAGCTCTCGGTGAGATGGCGGGCGGTATCGCTCACGAGATCAATACGCCACTCGGTTCGATTGCGATGCTGGCTTCGGAGCTAGAACTCGATGCGAAGGCGGGCGCCGTCGACCCAGCGATGGTTCTCGATGTGTCGGGTGATATTAAAAAGACAGTCGACCGAATTGGTTCGATCGTAAAAGCTCTGAGAACGTTCGCGCGCGACAGTCAGCACGATGAGTTGAAGCCGCATAGCTTCAAATTCATCGCGAGCGAAACTTTGAACCTCTGCCGTGAGCGCTTTGCAAGCCACGGCGTGAAGCTCATCTACGATGAGACTGCACCGGACGTAAGTATCAATTGTCGTCCTACAGAGATCTCACAGATTCTCTTAAACTTGATGAACAACTCAGTGGATGCAATCGAGATGCAGGATGAAAAGTGGATCCGGCTCGAATGCAGAATTGTCAGTGCTGAAATTCTGTTGAGCGTTTCCGACAGCGGTCCTGGCATTCCAGAAGCCATTGCACGAAAAATCATGCAGCCGTTCTTTACGACGAAAGAGATCGGGAAAGGCACGGGTTTGGGGTTGAGTATTTCGCGCTCGATTGCAGAGGCTCACGGCGGACGACTTGAGTTGGATCAGAGCCTTCAAAACACAAAGTTCGTGCTTCGTTTGCCAAATCGGAACGCATCGACCGCCGCAGCTTAATTATTTACGAGTCGACTTTTTACGTGTCGATTTCTTACGAGTTGTCTTCTTCTTCGAGGTCTTTTTCTTCGCTGTCTTAGCGGACTTTTTGAATGCAGCCTCTGTCGGCGCACCTTTAGCGCCTTTTTTGCGCGTCGGGCGACCGCCGTGCTTCTCGCGCTCTTGCGCTTTGTGAATGTTCGCGTAGAGCCCTGGACGCTTTTTCGACGACGACTTCTTTTTCTTCTTACTCGATGCTGCTTTTTTCTTGGCCATGAAGGACCTCCGTGGCCTTGATCATTTTGGAGGGTCGAGGAGAAGTAAAGTAGCGTTTCAGTGAACGAACGGCCACATGCTAGACTCATCAAACACATTTGATGGAGGTGTCGAACACCTGAGCAGATCTTCCCTTACATCTCTGATCTCCGTAAAGGCGATGAATGGTCGCCATATACTCAAAAAGATCCGCAGATGAAGAAGACATTCAATGGCAATGGCCATACGCCAGGGTCGACTTACAAATTCGAGGGTAACTCACAGGTCGGCTCGGGCGAACTTGCACTTCTGAGCGCTACACCAAGTGAGAACGTAAAAATTAAACTCACGATGCTGACGCCGTTCAAGGCCGAGAACGAGATTGAATATCGTCTTGTCCCAGAAGCCGACGGCACTCGGTTTCACTGGATCATGTCCGGCGATGGTGGCTTCTTAGGAAAACTCGTCACGACATTGATCGATTGTGAGAAACTCGCAACCGCCGATTGGGACCGAGGCATCGAAAACCTCAAACGCCTCGTCGAAAAACCCGCACCTTAACTGTGACTCGTCGACTCATTTGACGCAGAAACCAATCTCCGCTGTTTATCAAATCAGCGGTGAAGCACTTTCCCTGGACAGACGTCTTTTGCGCCCGGAGAATTTCTGAGTTCAACTTTAGAAAATCTGACGAAACTCTCAGGCTAAACTCAAAAACGAAGGATTCTCGTGAAACTCTTTTCTGTTCTCGCACTCACAGATTGCTCGCTCGCACTCACTGGCTGTATGAAAGATAACACTAGCGGCGAAGATCTTTACCCAGTTTCTGACCGCGGCCAAGTTGGCGGCGGCATTTCGGGCAGCTCGTGCCGTGCAGCTTCGACTCAGATGGTGGACACGTCGCCATCGCCAAATCCATGCCCTTCGACATCGGGCAAGTGGACACTCAACGTCGAGGGTTATATGAACGGCACTCTGACTGGAAACAAAGTTTACTGCGGTTTGCCTGTCTCGGACGTCTTCGAAAGCCAAGCGGACTGGGACTCATACGTCAGAGCTAAAGGTAACGGCGAAACACCGAATCAGGATTATCAAGCTGGTTCGACTTGCGCCTCGATGTCGTACGAAGACAACGGCCTGACTCTGTTCTACATCTACACGAAAGCGCGATAAGTCGCTGCTTCAGAGAACTCTGGAAGAAGGGAACGGGCGGCGACGCTTAGTTCCCTTTTTTTATGGCGGCGTTCATTTTCTCGAACTGTTGGCTCCAACCGACTTGGGCGAGGAACTTCATGATGAGGGGGATGCCTTCTTCGGTCACGACAACGCGAGTTTTGTCGCCAGCGTCGACAAACGTAGTTGTGACTTTTACGGTGTCTGGCCAGTTACCCGGAACCTTGATCGCGTCGCCCGTGAGGCGATTGCCATTTTCATCGGCAAACCACATGTCGGCGCTGATGCGTTCTTTTGGTAGCACTTCGGTGTAGACGCCGGCGTTGTAGTTGATGTCGTTGCTCGGTGAAAGCATCGCAAAGATAAACTTGCCGCCCACTCTTAAGTCGTTCACGACCATCGGTGCTGAATACTTATGTGGGCCCCACCACTGCTTGATCAGCTCAGGGTCTGCGAATTGAGTCCAGACTTGCGTAACCGGCGCGTCAATCACAGCTTCCACGCGAGCTGTCGAGCGAATTCGGAATGACACCGCCACCGCGATAACAAAAGCGACAACGACAGCGACAAGTGCAGCGACGATCGATTTCCAACCCATGAACCTTAAGCCTTTCTCACGTACTCGGATTTCAAATTGATCGAACCAAGCCCGTCGATTTTGCACATGATGTCGTGGCCGTCGCCAGCGTCACCAAGCCGAATGTTTTTTACTTTGGTGCCGACTTTTACAACTGACGATGAGCCTTTGATTCTGAGTTCTTTGATGACCGTTACTGAATCGCCATCTTGAAGCAAAGTTCCGAAAGCGTCTTTTGTGCCGACACTACCAGCCGAATCTTCGACGTTTGAGTCTGAAAGCGAAGAAGCGTGCGCGAGATCGTTCGCGTTCCACTCGTGCGTGCACTCAGGACAGACCCAAAGTGTTCCGTCTTCGTAGATGTTTTCTGATTGGCACTTCGGACAGTTTGTCTGCGGGCTCATTTCAGCTTCTCAACCTTCGCCATGATTTTCTCGTCACGTTCAGTGACGAGATTCACGACCAAGCCTTCGCGGCCAGCACGCGCGGTACGACCTACGCGGTGGATGTAGTTTTCGACTTCGCTCGGGAGGTGATAGTTGATCACGCGATCGACGGCTTCGACATCGAGACCACGGCTTGCGAGATCTGTTGAGATCAGAAGATCAAGTTCACCTGTGCGGAACTTCTCAAACGTTTTGCGGCGTTCAAGCTTGTCCATGTCGCCACGGTAGAGGCCGTAAACAAAGCCTGCATCTGTCAGCTGTTTCGCGAGGCGGTCGCACTGTTCACGCGTGTTCGTGAAGATGATCGTGCCGCCTTCCATCGGTTGATCGAGAACTCGCTCGAGCACCGACCAACGATCGCCGTCTTTGACAGTGAGGTTGCGTGTCTTCAGAGTTTTGACTGTTTTGCCGCTGCCAGAGCTGTAGATCACGTTCGCTTTGGAGAACAGGTTATCCATCAGGCCTTGAACTGTTTCTGAGACCGTGGCCGAGAAAAGGCCAAGCTGAAGTTCGTCTGGGCAAGCTTCTGCGATCGTGTGTGAATCTGTTTGGAAGGTGTCGTCCATCATCTGGTCAGCTTCGTCGTAGATGAGAATTTGGACGTGATCGAGATGGATCAACTTCTGTTTCAAGAGCTGGACGAGGCGGCCTGGAGTTGCCAGGAGAACCTCGAACTCGCCTGAAATATTCTTTCGTGCTTGAGCGAGCGGAACGCCGCCAAGGGCTGAGCGCACTCGAAGGCGCGTGTCATGCGTGAAGACTTTAAAGACCTTCGCGATTTGCTCGCCGAGTTCACGCGTTGGAACCATGATCACAGCGCGAGGCGACGCTTCTTGCGAAACGGAGTCACCTTGAGTTTCTAGCGTTTTGAGCGTGTGAAGAACGGGGAGGGCATAAGCGAGAGTTTTGCCGCTGCCTGTTTCGGAAATACCCACGACCGATTTGCCCGCAAGCATGAGCGGAAGAATGCGATCTTGAATCTCGGTTGGCTTCTTTAAATTCTTTTCTTTCAAGGTCCGTTGGAGCGACGCCAAAAGACCGTAATCTGCGAATGTCGACATGCGCCGGACTCTGCCACGTCGAGGCGGCGAAGACTAGCTTTCCTTCAGCGCCGCAACCAGAAGTTGCGCATAGAGTTTTTCTTTCAAGCCCCGGGGTCGCTCAAGACCCATTCGAGTTAGTTCCGCCCTAAAGTGAGAATGGTCAGCACCGATTGAAGTCATCAAAAAGCGAACGAGCCCGAATTTACCGACAAAGCCTGGTTTTTCGGAGCGGGATTTCAGCTTTTCAAGCGCCAAGGCGATGCGCTGTTCGTCGGGTGTGAAATCGCTCCCCAGTGCGAAGGGCTGAAAAGTACCGTCTTTTTGGCCTTCGCGGATTTTCGCTTTCAGAGCAGCGGGCGTGTTGTTGCGCGCCCATTCAGGAATTCGGTAACTCTTGGGAATTTTGCCCTCGCTGCGAGCGGCCTCCAGAAGCTTCTCTTGAAATTCGGCATCCGAGATTTCGATGAGGGCCTGAATGCATTCGGCGTCGGACCGGCTTCTTAGATCCGCGATTCCGTATTCGGTGATGACGATGTCACGGAGATGTCGCGGGATGGTGAGATGACCGTGAGAAGGCACGATATTCGACTTACGAACGCCGCCGCTTTCTCTCGTACTTCGCAACATCAAGATCGAGCGTGAACCCCTCAGTTCATGAGACATCGAAAC
>CAJYOV010000523.1 GCA_913776405.1 Pseudobdellovibrionaceae bacterium | reverse complement strand
CACTGAGCAAACCGCCAATCGTCGTTGGGATCAAGCAGACGAGAAGCGCGATCAACACAGGGACCGTACGATCTGCGACAGATCTTGGTTTGCAGCTTGCGCGCTGTAATCCGCGATGAATTTGAGTGTTGAGACCGCGAGCAAGAAGACAATCGTCAAACCAGAAAGAACGATCGAAAGCGCAATCTCGTTTGGTGTCTTTTGACGTTTCGCACCTTCGACAAGTGCGATCATGCGATCGAGGAACGACTTACCTTGCTCGGCAGTGATCCGGATCACGAGCCTATCGGAGATCACCCGCGTGCCACCCGTTACGGCAGACCGGTCGCCGCCGCTTTCGCGAATCACGGGCGCCGATTCACCAGTAATCGCCGACTCATCGACACTGGCAATGCCCTCGACGACTTCGCCGTCGCCTGGAATCACGTCGCCCGTTTCACAGACGACAAGATCGTTGAGTTTAAGTGCGCTTGCCGAAACTTTCGATTCGACTTTACCTTTCAAGAGGCGCGCTTGGGTCGATGTGCGAGTCTTCTTCAAACTTTCTGCTTGCGCCTTGCCGCGACCTTCAGCAACCGCTTCCGCGAAGTTTGCGAAGAGAACGGTGAACCAAAGCCAAAGCGAAATCTGGAGCAGGAAGCTGATCGGCTTGCCCTGGCCAATGGCCACGAAGAGATAAATTGTCGAAAGAATCGCACCGACCAATGTAACAAACATGACCGGGTTCTTCAGCTGTGTTTTTGGATTCAATTTCACGAACGCGTCTTTGACGGCGCTTAGAACCAAATCTTTGTTGAATGTGTTAGCCATAACGAAGTCCTTAACTTTCTGATTTTAGAAAACTTGTCCACGCAACATGAGCAGATGCTCAACGATCGGTCCGAGCGCCAGCGCCGGGAAGAACGTCAATCCGCCGACGATCACAATGACGCCGATTAAGAGAAGACCAAAAAGCGGCGTATCGACTTCAAACGTTCCGGGCGAAGGTGGCGACAATTTCTTCGCCGCCAAGCTGCCCGCAACCGCGATGAGCGGTACGATGATCGCGAATCGACCGACGAACATTGCGATTGCGAGCATCACGTTGTAATACGGCGTGTTCGCGTTGAGACCGGCGAACGCAGATCCGTTATTGGCCGCTGCCGATGTGAAGGCGTAAAGAATTTCTGAGAATCCATGCGGGCCGGCGTTCGCAAGACTTGAGAGGCCGGCAGGTATGACCGCAGAAATGCCTGAGCCCAACAGGACCATCGCCGAAGGCGCGAGAATGGCTAAGATCACCATCATCATTTCGCGCGCCTCGATCTTCTTACCCAAATATTCGGGAGTTCGGCCGACCATGAGACCTGCTAGAAACACTGTCATGAGCACAAACAGCATCATGCCGTAGAGACCTGCGCCTACACCGCCGAAGATCACTTCACCGAGCTGCATGTTCACCATCGCGAGACCGCCTGTCAGTGGCGATAAGCTCGAGTGAAGCGCGTTGATAGCGCCGCAAGAAGCTGCGGTCGTAATCATCGCGAAGAAGACGCTGCTGAAAATACCGAAGCGTGTTTCTTTACCTTCCATGAGCGCGCCTTGAGCAAACACCGGGTTCATCATGTACTCCGAATAAAGCGCAAGCCCGAGGATCACTAAGAACATCGTCATCATTGTGCCGAAGATCGTCCATCCGTGACGTTTGTTCTTCACGATCGTGCCGAAGGTGAATGTCAAAGCTGCTGGAATTAAAAAGATCGAAAACATCTGCACGAAGTTCGAGAGCGCCGTTGGATTCTCAAACGGATGAGCTGCGTTCGCGTTAAAGAAGCCGCCCCCGTTTGTCCCCAGCATTTTGATCGCCACTTGCGAAGCGGCAGGTCCGAGGCCGATCACTTGCTTTGCGCCTTCGACTGTCGTCGCTGTGACGTACGGGGCAAATGTCTGCACAACGCCTTGGCTAATTAAAAAGAGCGCGTAGACGACTGAGATCGGCAACAAAACGTAAACTGTGGTGCGAGTCAGGTCTGCCCAAAAGTTGCCGATCGACTTCGAAGAACGAAGGGAAATACCGCGAGCGATCGCGACCGCCACGGCAACACCGGTCGCAGCGCTTACGAAATTCTGCACTGTGAGCGCAACCATCTGTGTGAAGTAACTCATCGTCACTTCGCCTGAGTAACCCTGCCAATTTGTGTTTGTGACAAAGCTAACGGCCGTATTCAACGCCGAATGCCAGCTGACTGCGGGAAAGCCTTGCGGGTTGAGCGGCAAGACGCCTTGGAGAATCTGAATTAAAAAAACAAGAACGATTCCCGCGATGTTGAAGCCCATCAGCGCCCAAGCGTATCCGCGCCATGACATCTGTTCGCTCGGATCGACACCACCGAGTTTGTAGCAAAGCAATTCCAACCACCCGAGCGGTTTTGATAAGAATTGGCGTTCGCCCTGAACGACTTTAGCGATCCATCCGCCGACGATGGGTGTGGCGACGATGAGAAGAAGAAGGAAGAGGCCGAGTTGAATGAAGTCGTAGGTTTTCATTAGAATTTCTCTGGATTAAAGAGCGCGTAAACTAAGTAAGCGAAAAGTCCGAGCGCAACTGCGCCCACGAGTGCGAATTCCATTCGAGTGCTCCTAAAGAGGATGAGCTTTCTTAAATAAGACTATGCGCTTCGCGAACGATTGTTTCGCGTAAAAAGGCCGTAAAAATCTTGAAGCGCTTGAAATTACTGAGGAATATCTAAAACCTAAATCGAGACTGAGCCGCCGATTCTCAAAGACTGAGCGTGAGTGACGTGACAACGACACTGTCGGTGTCGCTGGTCGACGCGCCGTCCGGAAAGACGGCGTCGGAAGCGAAGTAAGCGCGATATTCCGATCTCCATTTGAGATTCGGTGTGAGGTCATTGTCGTAGCCGATCGAAGCTGACGACGTGTTGAAGCCGAAAGGCTGATTGGTAGCGATGATCACCTGATCTGGGTCCGAGTAATGTTCTGCGCGAATCGAAACCGATTGAGTCGGCACAAATTTATAGCGTGCGATTGCGGCCGCACCCCACCATGAACTCGAACCCGAACCGGTCGCACGTTTTTGAAATCCATTATCGAACTGAGCGATGAAATCGAGTTTTTCGCCCGTCACTTTCAGAACAAAGTTATGGAAATGGCGGAACTCAGCTTCTTTGCCAAAGAGCGTGCTGTAAGAAAAACCGACCGAAGGCGTGAACTGATAGCTCACTTGCGTGCCACCCATCTTCGAATGATTGTTTTCGGCGACGGTCTGCCAGCCGTTCACGATGTGAAGTTGAAAGGCTAGTTTCTCGTTGGCTTGATAACTGAGTCGAACACCACTTTGGTAATACGGCGAGTAATCGGCAACCAAAGAGCGCGTGTAGGTCAGGTTGTCGCGCGAGATAAAAGACTCCGCGCCCACGTGTGAAAAGTAGGTGCCGGCATCAACCCACAACCCGTCTGCGATTCGGTAGCCCGCGTACGCTTCTTGAATCGATCTCGAAAGGGACGGGCCGCTGACGCTGCCGTTATTCGGTTCGCCCGCATAATTGCTTTGAACGGAAGTACCCGCTTGAAGAGCGAGACGACCGCGAAGGTTGTCTTGAGTAAGCGTTGCACCGACGTAGGCCAGATTGATGTTGAACTCATCACTCCTCGCTGGCTGAGTCGTGAACGCGCGATCGAAGTTTGGAAGACTATTGAAGTCATAGGCGTAGTAAGCATCGACCAAGCCATCGAACTTTAAACCGAGGCTCGCAGCCGTCATCACTGGGGCCTGCGCAACCTGAGGTGTTGGA
>CAJYOV010000522.1 GCA_913776405.1 Pseudobdellovibrionaceae bacterium | reverse complement strand
TCAAGGTAAAAGCAATGGTCACATGAGTGGCCAAGTCGCGCGCAAAAGCACACACAATGACGTCGACATGCACAAGCAGCATAGAGACGACCGCGTACGCACCTTTTAAGTCGTCGCGGCCGCGGTCGTCTCTATGCTGCTTGTGCATGTCGACGTCATTGTGTGTGCTTTTGCGCGCGACTTGGCCACTCATGTGACCATTGCTTTTACCTTGAACGGTTGCCATCGAAACCCCCAATTGAAGCGCTCTGCTCAAGCGTTCTGGAATCAACTTACTCGGGCACTCGTAAAGAAGCTTGGAGCGAGCGTGAAGAACCTGCCACAACTCTCCCAGTAAGACTGAAGCTAAGTATGAAAAATGAGCCCATTAGTAAGCTCTGCTCGTCTCAGAAACGGATTTCATTGGCGGCTCTCGCCCAGCCTAGGTAAACCCCTCATCAAACCGATATCGATGAGCGCTGCTACGATCAGCGCTTTCACATGAAAGGCTCTGACATGTCTTTACGGATCGTGCTCGCGACGGCGCTCGGACTCCCGGCTCTGGCTTTGACGGCAGTTACTTCGATCGCGTTCGCTCAAGTGCCTCAACCACCGCAACCTATTCAGGTTCAGCCAGCCCCTACGCCTACGCCTATGCCGCCGCAACCGATTGGCGAATCTACTCTTCGGTATTCGCAGCTGAAACCACGTTTCGATCAAGGTTTGAAAACAAACGAGGCAAGCCTCACCGGCAGTTGGAAAGCCGTCGCGCAAGCGACAACAGCGGCTTGCGGCAATAAACTGAAAGACCGCACGTCAGCTAAAGGCCTCAAAAATGAGGACGGTTCTGCATTTGCCACGCTCGTGTTCGCGCGCCATCCGCTGACGTCACTTCCGGGTGAAACTCAGTCCGCTTTTGGCGTGAGCGTTTTAGGCATGGGCAAAAAAGGCAGCGACCAAGGACCTTACAAAGCGAACGACGAGGAGCCTCAGTTCTCGACATGGGTTTACAATGGCGCGGCCGGTCTCGACAAAGAAGATTTCTATTCATGGACGTGCCGTGGTGATGCGCAAACTCAAGATCTTCTCGTCTGCTCTGTTACGCTCGTCCTAGTTTCAAAAACAAAAAATCGCTGCACGAGTGACACTCACGGCATCTTGATCGTCTACCAAAAAGAGCAAGCTAACTAAGCTCGTTCAGGCTTCGGCCTTGCAGTCTCTCTGGCTGTGAGGCTTCTACTAGCGGCTTTCTTCATTTTAACGAGCGTTACCGCACATGGTTTAGACAGGTGCGAAGACGCTTTTTGGCAAGACTCCAAAGCCGACAAAGCGATTCAGGCTTGGACGTCCGAAATCGCTCTCGCGTCTGATGAGGGCTACAACGTCTCGCTCGAATCCGACCAAGACGCGTTTCTCCTTCAAATTCATGGCGGCTCAACGCGAATAGGTAAAATCGCAGCTGCGATGGCGAGAAACTACGGCGTAAAGCTGTTTCTCGATCGAAACCTGCCGTTTGGTCACGGGCTCGTCACGTTCGATGGCAACGTAAGGCTGTCGTACATGGCACTCGCTTCGCCGGATCTTCATCTTCCCGTTCTGATTCACGAAGCGGTTCACATGAAGCTTCAATCGCGAGTGCTTAAGCGCGAGATCGATCTTCCGCTTGCCGTCTTGTTCAGTGGCGACAACGTCTTCAAGAAAAAAGGCTACCAAAACTTTTTCCGCGCGGATGAAGCTCTCGCCTATCTGAAGGGCTCGCGCGTGGCGAAGCGGATGAAAAAGCAGATGCCTCGACTGAGCATCGAGCGCTTCATTCTCTGGACGGATCAACGGGATCAACGAAAAGCCTCAAAATACTTTACTCAAGAATCACTACGTCTCATCGACCGAGCCCTCGCCGACTTCGATCAAATCAAAGACACGTTTGAATACAGCCGAAACGCGATTGCAATCGTGCTTGATCGAGCCGGTCGTTCAGGCCGCCCCGTTTACGTCGCGGTCCCGTTCGATCTCTCGAAGGTTGACGAGTCTTTTATGGAAACGAATAAAGCCCTGTTTCTCTCTGTCATCCAAGCGCAACTCGAAATCACCCGCGCAGCCCTCCTAAAGATCGAAGCCGACCACCAGCGCTGACCCGCTCGATCTAGATTTGGAACGAGCCTTGCTACTCCTTTATCAAAATTATTTCGTAAAGAATGGAGAGCTAGATGCGGCTTCTAAGCGCTTTGGTACTGACAATCTTTGTCGTCCCGTCAGTTGGACAAACAGCCGTTAAACCTCGCTCTTGCGCGAATGCGATTGTTGCAGTTTACATTTCTGGCCAAGCCGTTGGAAAAGCTCGGATGAAGCTCGATGAGCTGAAATCTCAGCTCATCGACTCAGAAATTCGCCAGGATGACGTCAAATTGTCGATTGCCACAAGGGAGCAGCTCTCTGCAGAGTTTGCGGCATCGAAGGCTATGGCCACTGCTCGTGAAATCTGCCATCTTGCTTCTGAATCTAATTAGCTCTCGATTAACTAGACTGAAACACTACTCTCTAGGACAGCGCCTGTCGACAAAGGTTCGTCGGACCGATGAGCCTGTCACATGCGATATCCTCAAAGATTACGCTCAAAAGGTTTAAGCTTACGCGCCCTAGCGCTGACCCGCTCGCGCGCTGGCACCTTTCTAGCATTTTCACGATCGTAGAACTTGAACTGAGAAGTTCAAGGCGTCGTATTGAAATTAGTGCGTAGAGACTCTCGCGGGCGTGACCCGCCTGAGCTTCAGCGTCTACAATTTCGACATCGCTTGAATCGCTCAGTGGTAAGGGGCTGGTATGCTTTCACTCGGATCAAAAGTTAAGACTCTGGCTGTCGCGGTAGCGGCGATGGCAACGGTGGCTGCAGCTGTCATGGCTGTGCCGTCGCAATCCCAAGCCGCCGTTTGGGTCCCACAGAATTCTTGGACGCCCGAGT
>CAJYOV010000521.1 GCA_913776405.1 Pseudobdellovibrionaceae bacterium | reverse complement strand
ATTTCCAGCAACCGTCGACAAAGAGGTTCTTGAAACGAATGCTGGAGTGTTTGCCATTGTCAGTCTTCCTTACTTAACGTCTTGAGAATTCGATGATCGCCGTGATGTCATCATCCGAAGTTGACCCGCGTACGGCGGCATCACACCCGAAGGGAAGCCCGAAACGATTTTCGCGTTCGGATTCAGGATCGATTCACGAATATAGTTTTCGTCGACTTTCACTGTGCCCTTGTCTGTCGCTACGTCGTGGCCCCAGATGCCTTTCCAAGTTGGACCTGAAGAAGCGGAACCGTTCAGCGTGTGGCAACCGACACAAGCGCGTGTGAGATAAAGCTGCTTACCTTTGTCAGCGAGCGATTCACCGCCGCCGCCAGTTGCCGCTTCACCCGAGATCCACTCTTCGAATTCGGCTGCTGGAACGACCTTAACGGCTGCGCGCATAGCGTAGTGGTTTTCACCGCAGTACTCAGCACAGAACACGTTGAATGTGCCGACCTTTTCAGCGTTGAACCAAAGAGTCGTGTAACGACCCGGCACGATATCTTGCTTGATACGCATTGCTGGGATGTAGAACGAGTGAAGAACCGCGCGATCGCGTGGGTTTTCGTCCGACTGTGGATTGATCTTTTCTGAAGACATGATGAGCTTTACCGCTCGGCCTTGCGGAACAACCATGGTTGCAGGCGTCTTATTGCCTTGGTCATCGACGCCCGCGACGACTTCTTTGCCGTTCTTGTAAAGGAAGCGCCAGTCCCACTTCTTACCGACAACGTGCACTTCGAGTGCGTTCTCTGGCATCGAGCGCATTTCGTGGAACACGATCCATCCCCACGCGAACGAGAAGATGAAGATACAGAATGGGATGAACGACCAGAGGAACTCGGCCGTGTGGTTGTGTGTAATCCAAGCTGTTTTGTCGGAGCCCGACTTACGCTTGTACATGAACACGAACGCGATCATACCCCCGATTAACAGGATGAATGAGATCAAGCTGCCCCAGAGTAGGAACGCATAGATCGCATCAACGTCCGAAGCGATAGCTGTCGCTGCGGGCGGCATAAACGTGTCGGCGATTGCGGAAGGTAACCACCACATAATCAGGTCTCTCCTTGAGTAGCTTTTCTCGAGTTGCGAATCCAGAACGGAGCTATGAAGCCGATCATCGCGAGGACAACCAACACTCCAGCACCTCTCATGATGTTGAAAATCTTGAGGGAATACTTGCTCGACTTAGGATCAAAATGGAAACAGTAGAGGATCAGGCGGTCCATCGCGGTACCGACTTCCCCTTTTGAGGCTTCAACCATCGAAAGACGTACAGTCTTCGGGTCGAAAACGATGCCGTAAAGGTAACGAGTGATTTTGCCTTCTGGCGAGATGACCATTGCAGCTGACGCGTGGGCGTATTGCTTTGCTTCTTCGTCCCAGCGGTAACCGAAGCCAAGTTGCTTCATGAGAGTTGTGATAGCCGCTTGGTCACCGGTCATCCAGTGCCAGCCTGCTGCGCCTTCTGGGCGGCCGTAGGCTTTTAAATAAATTTCTTTTTTGGTTTTCGCCATCTCTGGCGTTTCTTTTGGCTCGATCGAAACGACAACGTGGTTGAACTCTTTGCCGAGTGGCTCTTTGAGTTTCGTGAACGCTTCCGTGATGCCGTTTAAGTGGAAGTTACAAAGGCTTGGGCAGCTGTAATATGCCGGGCTCAAGAGCATCGGCTTGCCGCCCGCGACAAAGGTGCGAAGCGGAACGAGCTGACCGTTTTCATCTTTGAACTTGAGATCGAGGTCGATCTTTTCACCGAGGTGTTCGGTGATGGTTGCGTCTTTCAATTCAGCCGGAGTTTCGTTTTGGAAGCCGTCTTCCGGTTTTGCGAAGTCGCGCGCGAACGCAGAGGCGCCGGTCATGAGACCCGCTGCAACTGCGATCGAAGAAAGAAGCGCGACGTGAAGTTTCATTTTTAGTTTTTCGGTGCGTCCGGAGTTGGCGACGCCTCAGGCGCTTTTACGTCTGGAGCTGGCGCTTGATCTTTCGACTCTGCGTTTGCATCAGTCGGTGCTACTGCAGGAGCACCCGCTTCTGTCTTCGCTTTTTCTTGCGGGAGTTCGTGGAGCTCAACGCCGCCGCTCAAGAACGAGACGTAAATCAAAATACCGAACGAAGCGATCATGCTCGCAACGAACGTAAACATTCCAGATTTGCTATATGAGTTTTGATCCTGAGCAGCCATGGTTTCGAAGTGTCTCCCGAAGAGTAAGGCCCAAGCTTGAGGCGTCGTGAAAAGCTCAAGGCTTGCGATTCGCCGGTGAACGGCGCAACTCATCAAACTTCGAATTCACAAGACGCAACTAGCGCGAAAGATGTCCTAAATAATTCGCAGATTCAGCAGTTGAAAGCAAGTTGATTCAAGGCCTTAAGCCGAAACCAGATGTTGCACTTGCTGAAACTTGAAGCACCGCGCATCCCCGTCTATTTGACGGATTCCGCTCGAGGTGTGAAAAGCGAAGTCCTCACAAAGCTGAGGACAGTCCTGAGAGAGGAAGCAGCCATGACACTTCAGTTCGACTTCAGTGGCAAAAACGTCGTTGTTACAGGCGGAGCTCGCGGAATCGGTCTAGAAATTACGAGACAGTTTCTGACCGCAGGAGCCAATGTCAGCGTTTGGGAGTTTTCAAGCGAGTCGATCGCTTCAGCCAAAGATGAACTGAAGTCTTATGTTTCTCTTTCGACCGCAAAAGACACGCCTCGCCTACAATTTCAGCAAGTTGACGTTTCAAAAACTGAAAACTGCGAGCAAGCTGCGGCCGCACTCCCTTTCGAAGTTGATATTTTAATCAACAACGCCGGCATCACTCGCGACAAAAGTTTCGCGAAAATGACCGACGAGGATTTCGATGCGGTTCTCGACACGAACCTGGGCGGCGTGTTTCGTGTGACGAAAGCACTTCTTCCGAAGTTTAACGGAAATTCGACTCACAAACGGATCGTCAGCATTTCGAGCGTCGTCGCTCTCTACGGCAACTTTGGTCAGACCAACTATGTTGCGGCGAAAGCTGGCGTCATCGGCATGACCAAGACCTGGGCTCGCGAGCTTTCAAAAAAAGGTTTCACCGCAAACGCGATCGCTCCAGGATTCACGCTGACTCCGATG
>CAJYOV010000520.1 GCA_913776405.1 Pseudobdellovibrionaceae bacterium | reverse complement strand
CTCTTCCCCATCCCGGTTGGCATCAAAAGAAGTGCCGAATGCCCAGAAATCAGGCTCCGGACAACGGGCTCCTGCTGACCGCGGAAGCCAGGAAAGCCGAAGGTTTCTTTTAAAATGGTGTGGACCGCCGCCACCTGGGCGTCCGAGAGGCTCGGGCTACTCAAAATCACTCCTCAAACGGGCTCTGTTCGAACCGATTGTAGATCGGATCGCCCTCGCGCCGTTAGCTTTTCGCTTCCGAATCCACAGGTTTAAAAGACTTTTTTTGCATCCCGTAAAAGCGCGTGCTAGACAGGTCGTTCAGCAAAAAGAGCAATATCAGGAGTAGCTTAATGGCTTCTACGCAATGGAACTTGGATAAAGTTCGTAATATCGGTATCTCCGCCCACATCGACTCGGGCAAAACAACTCTCACAGAACGTATCCTGTTCTACACGGGCCGTATTCACGCTATCCACGAAGTTCGCGGTAAAGACGGCGTCGGCGCGACGATGGACTCGATGGATCTCGAGCGCGAAAAGGGCATCACGATCCAGTCTGCTGCGACCAACGTTCAGTGGAAAGACATCAACATCAACATCATCGACACTCCGGGACACGTCGACTTCACAATCGAAGTTGAGCGTTCACTCCGAGTTCTCGACGGCGCCATCCTCGTTCTTTGCGGCGTTTCGGGCGTTCAATCGCAGTCGATCACGGTCGACCGCCAGATGAAGCGTTACAACGTTCCACGTTGCGCGTTCATCAACAAGCTTGACCGCTCGGGTGCAAACCCATGGCGCGTCACTGAAGCTCTCCGCGACAAACTTCGTTTGAACGCGGTCATGGTCAACATTCCAATCGGTCTCGAAGACAAAATCGTCGGCGTTATCGACCTTCTCACAATGAAGGCGTACTACAACGAAGGCGATGACGGCGAAAACGTGATCGAAAAAGAAATTCCAGGCGAGTTCCTTGAGCAAGCTCAGACTCAGCGCCAAGAACTCATCGCGAAAGTCGCGGATATCGACGACGGCATCGCCGAAAAATTCTTGATGGAAGAAGAGCCTACGATTGAAGAAATGAAAGCGGCGATCCGTAAGGGCGTTCTTTCACTCAAGTTCGTTCCAGTCTTCTGCGGTTCGGCTTACAAAAACCGTGGCGTTCAAAAACTCCTCGACGGCGTTTCTGACTACCTTCCGAACCCGAAAGAGAAAGAGAACACAGGTCTCGATCTCGACAAGGGCGAAGAAAAAATCGTCATGGAAACGGACTCGACGAAGCCATTCGTTGGTTACGCGTTCAAACTCGAAGACGGCCGCTACGGTCAGTTGACGTACATGCGTATTTACCAAGGTAAAGTTTCGAAGGGCGACTTCATCGTCAACACGACGAACAAGAAGAAAGTCAAAGTTCCACGCATGGTTAAGATGCACTCGAACGCGATGGAAGACATCGAAGGCGCAGAAGCTGGCGATATCGTCGCTCTCTTCGGTATCGACTGCGCATCAGGTGACACGTTCACAGACGGCGATCACAACTACGCGATGTCGTCGATGTTCGTTCCAGACGCGGTTATCTCGCTTGCTGTTGCTCCAAAAGCAAAAGAAGGCGCTGCTAACTTCTCGAAGGCTCTCCAGAAGTTCCGTAAAGAAGACCCAACGTTCCGCGTTCACCGCGACGAAGAGTCGAACGAAACGATCATCTCTGGTATGGGCGAGCTCCACTTGGAGATCTACATCGAGCGTATGAAGCGTGAGTTCAACTGCGAAGTGATCGCAGGTAAACCGCAAGTTGCTTACCGTGAAACGATCAACGCGAAAGCGGACTTCGATTACACTCACAAAAAGCAAACTGGTGGTTCAGGTCAGTACGCGAAAATCGTCGGTACTGTTGAGCCGCTCGTAATCGAAGAAGGCAAGGACCCGAAAGCTTACGAATTCGAAGACGCCGTCACTGGTGGCCGTATTCCAAAAGAATTCATCCCTGCAGTCGACGAAGGCATGCAAGAGCAGATGAAAAAGGGTCCACTCATCGGCTTCCCTATCGTGGGCGTAAAGGTCACTTTGACTGACGGCGCTTACCACGATGTCGACTCGAGCTACATGGCCTTCAAGATCGCTTCGATGGCCGCTCTCCGTGAAGTTTACCCGAAAGCACAACCGACAGCGCTTGAGCCGATCATGAAGCTCCAAGTGACTGCTCCGGAAGAGTTCCAAGGTAACTTGATGGGTCAGGTCAACCAACGTCGCGGTATGATCCAAGGTACAACAACGATCGAAGGCTCGGTCACTGTTGACGCCGAAGTTCCACTCACTGAGATGTTCGGTTACTCAACTGACCTCCGCTCGGCAACTCAAGGTAAAGGCGAATTCTCGATGGAATTCAGCCGTTACGCAGCAGTTCCACGCGGCATCCAAGAAGAACTCGCGAAGAAGTACCAAGAAAAGCGCGCAGCCGAGCAAAAGTAATCTATTTGTATCGCTTCGGCGCCGCCAGCGCCTTCAGAGTCCTCGCCTGCCTGGCTGCGGTCCTCTGCATTCTCTGGCGGTTCTAAAAGGCAGTCTCCGGGCTGCCTTTTTCTTTTTCGAACCCCCGAAGGTGCCCCGAAGGTGCCCGGCTCCTTTTTGAAACCCGCCGCAGCAATTCGGCAGGCGCCCGCCTACAACCTCGACCTCCGTCATGTAGCCGTAGCTCGTCAGACCCCGATAAACTTGAAGGATGAGAACACTTCTATTCGCAGCTTTCGGGCTCTTCTTTGGTCTTCAGGCAAACGCAGAGACCTGTAATTGGGGCTACAACAATCGGCCGCCCACGTTCAGCTGCGAGGGCCAAAAGTTCATTTACGCCACTGTCACGTGCACATCGGGCGTCTACTCGAAAGTTTTC
>CAJYOV010000519.1 GCA_913776405.1 Pseudobdellovibrionaceae bacterium | reverse complement strand
CGTCAAAGATCGCGTAGGTGCGTTTCTCAGCAGTAATTGGCCACTCTGTGAGATCGAGTCCCAAACTTTTACCGATCGCAAACGCCTCAAGGCTGCCGGGAGCCTGGTCGCGCAGAAACTCGTCTGTCATCGGCTGGCCATAGATAGGCGTTAAGAACGCGCGCATCTTCGCTTCAATATCCGCTCGAAAAGCGGGTTCAACCTGAATGGACTGGCAACCCAACAGCTGGCCAACGATTTGATGCTCCAGAGCTTGAAAGCCGTCTGCGGTTTCAATTTGGCGAGCGATGCGTTTTATCTGAAGGCGCGTGAGCAAGAACCCGAGACGCAAGTTTGGGCGATTCTCAAGCTCGGCACGTTCCGATTTTGAAACTTGATCGAGTGGTCTCGAAAAATCGAGAGCGCGATAACGTGGGTGGTTCGCTGCGCCTTCTAGGAACTTCACGTAGTTTTCCGCCTCAACCTTCAAATCTGGGTCTAAACCGGTCTCGGCGAATGAGTCGTCTTGACTGCCGTAAGCTCCCCGCCAAACGAGACCGATGTCCCAATCGGGATGAAGATCGTTCGGTTGGCGACCGTGACAACCGATACAATTCATCGGGTTGTCGATCACTTCTGCTTTTGTTTCTGGATTCGCGAAGTAGATGAATTTGAACTCGAATTTATCTGTCTCGTCTTTGAACTCGATGACCTCAAGACGGTCATAACCCGCATCGGTGGGATCACCGTTGAACGCCAAAACTAATTTCGCATCGTTGCCAAAAAGAATCGCGCGTGGCGCCCACGGGCTCGAGTGCTGAATGCTTCTCGACTTGTGCATGAGCGTGAAACTGGTTTTGTACTCTACAGGCAAATACGGCAGCACGTCTTCGACCGAGCGCAGATCCTTCTCTTGTACGATCTTTTTGAGATCGTCGAAAGTAAAGCGCGTCTGATCTTGCGACAGGGCTTGCGCCGATGCTTCAGAGCAAACGGCAGCTGTGACGACGGTAACGACCGCAATGGCAGCCGTACCGAAAACCTTCGCGAATCGAGTGGCGACGAGAGAAGTTGGGATCATCAGTTTGCTCGGAAGTCGTTGATGAGCTTCAAGACCTGCTGCTTGTAACCGGCGCGCACAGCTTTGTCTGATAAGTTTTCCCGAATCGCTTTTTCTTCGACCCCTTGAATTAAGAAGTAACGCGAAGGGCGACCAGGCGCTGCGGGTTTTTCGATGAAGGCACGATCACCTGTTAAGACTTCGTCCCACGTTTCACGAACGAGATCCCAGAAGGCGCGTCGAGGTGCGATGAAGTCGAGTGCGGGCTTGCAGTCTGAATCCGGCAAGCGCACATACCAGTTCTTACCGACTTCTTTCGCGAGGTTCTCACGAACACCGCCACGGTGGATGACCTTTGTATTGGCCTGGCGCTCGATGAAACTGTCGCCGTAAGAAATCACACGAGTCATACGGTCCAAAGCATCGTAGTCACGGCGACCCATATCGCGTGTTTCGCGACCCGGAATCGGCGAATAGCCACTGCAAGACCACTCAGGGTTCACCTTATCCGTGCTCCAAGGTGCCGCACACTGATAACGAGGGCCATCGTCCAAGTTCGTCACTCGACGTGTCCAAGTTCCGGCAGGCGTGCCTTGCCTCACGTCCCACGTGTTTGGTTGCGTGAAATCATAGAGAAACGGCGCCTGGAATTCCCAGTCTTCACCGGTGTGTTTCAGTTGGCTGCCTTCCATCACGTTGCCTGCGAGATCGACGCCAAACATGACGTGCTGAACACGAAGGCGCGTTGGCGAAATCTGATCGACGTAAATCCATTCTTTGATGGTCTTGTCGGCGTTGACGTCGTACACACGGCCATCGCGGGTATAGCCCGATTTCAAGCTTTCAGTTTCGGCGTACGAGTAATCGACGACGTAGCAACCGCCCATCGACTGAATCGCATCGACACCTGCTTGAAGGCTTGAAGTTTGATTTGCAGCCTGTGCGGTCGATAAAACAGTCGCACATCCAAGAAGAATCAGAGCCGCGGACAACGCAGATAAACGCATGGGGCACCTTTCAAGCGTGAGCTAACAAGTTCGTTTCTAGTTGTGATGGCCCCGATTAGTGCGCGACATCGCTCAAAGGGTCAATCGCAGGAGTTGATGCAACGAAAGCTTCTCGATGACCGAAAACGAGATGAGAATGCCCATTGTTTAGGCGCTTTACGCTCCGGTTAGCTTGCTCCGCGTCAGTAATGTTTCGATCCTTATATATGTGGGGATTCAACCGGATCAGGTTTGACGCAAGCGACGTGGCGCGAATACTCTCCGCCGGGGCTTTGGACCATGGGGGACTTCATGTCACGTTTGAATTTGGTTATGACAGTTGCGGCAGTGGCGATCGCACTCGGCGGCTGCACGAAAAAAGATGCAAACACAGCGAACACATCTGCATCAGGCGACATGCCTAAAATCGGTTTCGTTCTCTCGACATTGCAAGAAGAGCGTTATCAAAAAGACTCTGCGTACTTCACGGAAGAAGCGAAGAAACTCGGCTTTGAGCCGATCATCGTTTCTGCGGACAACAACCCACAGACTCAAACGGCAAAAGTCGAGAACCTTCTCTCACAAGGTGTGAAGGCGCTGGTGATCCAGCCCGTGAACTCGAAAGCTGCAGCGAATCTCGTGACACTCGCTCACCAAGACAAGATCCCGGTTGTCGCGTACGACCGTTTAATTTCAGACGCGCCAGTTGATTTCTACGTCACGCAAGACTCCTTCAAAGTTGGCGTTCTTCAAGCTGAAGCCGCTGTCAAAGCGACCGGCGAAAAAGGCAACTACGTTATTCTTGAGGGCCAAGCCGGTCACAGCGTCGCGATGGAAATCACGAAAGGCGTGAAATCAGTTCTCGAAAAATATCCGAACATCAAGATCGTCGTCGATAAAGCGCACGATGCTTGGAGTGCCCAAGCTGCGATGGCAACTGTCGAAAACGCTCTCGCGCAGAACGGCAACAAGATCGACGCGATTTTGGCGAACAACTCGGGTATGGCAAACGGCGCTGTTCAAGCACTCGTTGCCCAAAAGCTTGCCGGCAAGGTTTTTGTTGCGGGCGCAGACGCGGACCTTGCGGCGATCAAAAACATCGCGGTCGGTCGCCAGCAACTCGAAGTTTTGAAAGACATTGCGCCTCTCGCACAGACATCGGCGCGCATCGCTTACGCTCTCGCAAAGGGTGAAAAGCCTGCTGGCGAAGCGCAAATCGACAACGGCACTTTCAAAGTCGCGACGATCGCAACGCCTGTCTACCCAGTCACAAAGAACGATCTCGAAGAGCGTATCTACAAAACAGGCTTCCACTCGAAAGCCGACGTTGAAGGGAAATAATCGGCCGTGCCGGTTATTGAACTCAAAAATATCTCAAAGCGCTTCGGCGGGGTTCGCGCCTTAACAGACGTGAACCTCTCGCTCCAACCTGGCAAAGTCCTGGCGCTCGTCGGTGAAAACGGCGCTGGCAAATCGACCTTGATGAAGATCTTGAGCGGCGTGATTCGCGAAGGCGATTACGAAGGTCAAATTTTCATCGACGGCAAAGAGTCTGCGTTTCGAAGCCCCGCTGAGGCCGACGAAGCCGGCATCGCCATCATCCATCAAGAGCTCGCCTCTTTTGCGCCTCTCTCGGTAGCCGAAAACATCTTCCTCGGTCACTGGCCGACGAAGGGTGGTTTCGTCGACTGGAAGAAGATGGAACACGACGCCCTTCACTGGTTGAAGCAAGTTGGCGCCGACTTCAGCCCGACGACGAAGATGGCCGAGCTTTCGACCGGCTCACGCCAAATGGTTGAAATCGCGAAAGCCCTTTCTCGAAACGCGACAACACTCATTCTTGATGAACCGACATCTTCATTAACGCCCGGTGAAACGACGAAGCTTTTCGCAGTGATTCGCGATTTGCGCTCGAAAGGCACAGCCCTCGTCTATATCTCCCACAAGATGGAAGAGATCTACGCGCTTGCTGACACGGTCGCGATTCTGCGCGACGGATCCTGCGTTCACCAATCCAAAGCCAGCGAAATTGACGAAGCGAAATTGATTGCGACGATGGTGGGTCGCCCGCTCGATCGCCTGTTCCCAGATAAGCCTCAGGGCCTCATCGACCACGCAAGCGCGCCCCTTCTTCAAGCTCGTGGGCTCAAAGTGCGCGCGCTCTCGGGCCGCGGAGAAATCGGCCCACTCTCTTTTGAACTTCGACGCGGCGAAATTTTGGGATTTGCGGGCCTTTTGGGTTCAGGCAGATCTGAAATCTTCGAGGCCATGCTCGGTGGCACGGCCCGCTCAGATCGCGATGGTGAAGTGATCTTTAAGGGTCAGCGGTTTAAGCCGGCTTCGCCCCGTGAAGGTTTACGCGAAGGCATCGGCATGATCGGCGAAGAACGAAAGCGTGACAGCTTGTTCGTACAGCGTTCACTCGAAGAAAACGTTTCGATCGCACGACTCGCAAGCGGCCCTCTTTTGTCGGTGCTGAAGCGTAAGCAAGAAACCGCTCAGGCAAAGAAACGTCTCGAAGAACTGCGCACGCGGTTTCACGTGACCGACCAAAAGATTTCAGACCTCTCGGGTGGTAACCAACAGAAGGTGATCTTCGGACGACTTCTTGAAATTGCGCCCGACGTTCTGATTCTCGACGAGCCGACTCGCGGAGTCGACGTCGGCGCAAAATATGAAATCTACCAAATGATCTTCGAGCTCACGAAGGCTGGCAAAGGCCTCATCGTGATCAGCTCCGATCTTCCGGAATTGATGGCTCTCAGCGACCGCATTGTCGTCATGTCGGCAAAACGCGTTTCTGGAGAAATCCCCCGCGCTCAATTTAGCCAGGAGCGCGTGATGGAATTGGCCGTTGGCGGCCGCACGAGAGGTGTTTAAGTGGTTTCGTTCTTAAAGAAAAACGGCGTCTGGATCGGCTTCCTTCTTTTAGTCGTGTTGATCTCGATCGCGACTGAAGGCAGCTTTCTCTCGGCTCGCAACTTAACGAATCTTCTTCGCCAAGCTTCGATCAACGGCATTCTCGCGGCCGGGATGACGATCATCATCCTGACCGGTGGCATCGATCTCTCGATCGGCTCTGTCGTTGCTCTTTGCGGAATCGTCATCGGTGTCACGCAAGTGAACATGGGTTGGGCGAACTTAGGTGTTATGGGTGCGTTTGCGTCTGCGGGCCTTGCCGTTGTCGCCGGCATCCTCTTGGGTGTGGTGAACGGCGCTCTGATCTCGGGCTTAAGAATCGCGCCGTTCGTGATCTCACTCGGCATGATGGTGATCGCGCGCGGTCTCGCCCTTATTTTTTCTGGCGGCGCTTCGCTCGCACCGATGAGCTCTGACTTCTCGCCAGTTGCAAATGCGAGTCTTCCGATGATTCCGACAGCTGTTGTGATCGCGCTGATCTGCGGCGGCTTTATTCTTTACGTCATTCGTTCACGTAAAGAGGGGCTTCTCGACGCGCTCTTCCCGCTTCTCACGTTCGGGCTCTTCTCATACGCGTTTTTGTTCTATCAAGGCTTCCCGATCTTAGGCCTTTTCCTTCTCGCGGTGATGGGCACGATCGGCTTTGTTTTGATGAACACGACGTTTGGGCGCTCGATTTATGCCCTCGGTTCAAACGAACGAGCGGCCTTCTGGGCAGGTGTGCCAGTTCGCAAAGTCACGTTCTTTGCGTACGTGATTATGGGCGCTCTCTCAGGCCTGGCGGGCGTTCTCTTAACGGCTCGCCTGAACGGCGCCGATCCGAACGCGGGTCAGCTGTTTGAACTAGACGCAATCGCAGCGGTCGTTATCGGCGGCACGAGTCTCAAGGGCGGCCAAGGCGGTGTGCTCGGCACATTCGTTGGCGCTTTGACGATTGCAACGTTGAATAACGGGATGGACTTGCTCGGTGTTCCGAGCTTCTATCAGATGGTTTTAAAAGGCGTGATCATCGTGCTTGCTGTTGGTCTTGACCGCGGTCAACGCACGGAAGCTTAAGGCATATCGAGCACAACATTTTTTGATCAAGCTCGCGATGTGAGCTTGTCTGAAAAAGAAAAAGGCATGGAAGAATCCATGCCTTTTTTGTTTCGAAGCCTAGGGGGGCCAAGAGAATACCGATTTTCATCGGGAACCCATTCTCTCGGATAGTCCGCGAAACGTTTATTGATTATTTTTCGACGGCGCAATCGTGAACTTCTGAGCCACCCCAGAAAACACCTTTGTCTGTCACGCCATAGACCTTCACCGTTTGAAGAACGCCCGGCTTGATCTGGGTTTTTACGACAACGAGAGTGCCGGGTTCGTTTGAACCGCAGACCTTCTCTACGCGTTGAGTGATAAATTTCAGATCTTTCGATGCGAGCTGCTCGAGAACTTTTTTGACAGCGAGTTCATCGGCCGTTTGCGTACGAACCGCCGCCGCCTGGGAAACGAGTGGAAGGCTCAATGCGAGAAATGATAAAACGATTGCGGTTTTCATAAAGATCCGCGCTCCTAAAACGCGTGGCCTGCGAGTTGTCGCTGGCGTATTGACGATCTGGAATCAGAGCGAAACCCGTGCCGCCTTCGAGCGACTCACCAATTCGAGCTAATGACAAAATCATCGACAATCGTGAAAACGTTTCCTGACCTGAGGCCGAATCTGGGGCAAGATTGGGGACAGCCATGACGGATATCAGTTGCCGACTCACACACGCCCTCACCGAATTTGTCGCGTATCGCGGTCTCGATCTCGACGAGCTTATGCGTGAGGTCGCAAAACGTTTGCCAGCGGGCGAGCAAGTCCCACCCCGCGAGTGGTTGCTCGACGTTAAGAAACGTGTCAGTTGGAATTTCTTCTCGCACTACATGGAAGTCGTCGATGAGCACATGCCAGCAGGATGGGAGCGCGATTATCTCGAGTACGACGTCAACTCTGCGCAACCGTGGTTACCCCACATCAAACAAATGGCAGGTTGGATCTCGAGCCCCGCGCAGGCCTACCATGTCGTGAACATTCTGGCGGGCCCTAGCCTGTTCGGAACAGTCATCGCGGCAGAGATGCAGATTTTGAGCCCTCGTGACCAGGTCACGATCCTCAAAATTCAAGAGCCTCACCGCGACTGCCCGGTTTTCTTCCGCATTTCGCAGATGGGTATGACACTGCTTCCTAAGTTCGTCGGTCTTGACGAATCTGTCGTGCATATGGAACTCGCAGCGAGGCAGGCGCGCTATGTCGTTCATATGCCTGCTTCGAGAACGATCGCGGCGCGACTGACTCGCGCTTTCAAAGCCGCGTTTTCGGTCGACCATTTCGTTCGCGAGATGGCTCAGCAAGAGACGTTATTCCGCGAAAATTACGCGCGACTCGAAAAGTCGGAGTCTGAACTTAGAGAGAATCGAAAGGTTCTCGAAGAGCGCGTTCGTCAGCGCACGCTCGAACTTTCTCAAGCGAACGAAGAGCTTGCGAAACAGATCGAGGGCATTACGGCCGCGCATAAAGAGAACCGAGAACTTCAAGAGCGCCTTTTTCACCTGCAAAAAGTTGAAGCGATGGGAACTCTCGCCAGTAGTATCTCGCACGAAATGAACAATGTGCTTCAAGGTTTGATTCTTTCGCTCGATTTGGCGGCCCGGAATCTTGAACCCGGCAGTATCGCTATGAGCTCGCTTTTAACGGCACAGAAGTTCGCAACGCGCGGTCGCGACGTTATGAAGCAGCTCCTTGGCTACAGTCGGAAGTCGCGCGCAGAGCGCACGCATCTCGAAGTCGTTTCAACGGTTCAAGAATCGGTCGATCTCATTCGGTCAATCCTGCCGTCGACGATCCTCTTTCGCCAACTTTACCCGACATCGCAAAAGCCGCTGACGATCATGGGTGATCGCACGCAACTTCAACAGGTGTTAATCAATCTCGCCTCGAACGCGATTCACGCGATGCGCGACACCGGCGGCGAACTCACGATCGAAGTGCGCGATCTCGGTGACGATTGCCAAATTCTTGTGCGCGACA
>CAJYOV010000518.1 GCA_913776405.1 Pseudobdellovibrionaceae bacterium | reverse complement strand
GTAGCAAGCTCATGTTTTTCGGTTTAATCGCCGTGAATGCAGTTCTTCCGACAGCCCTTGCGAAGGTCGACAGACCGCCTCAATACGTCGTTCTCGCCTTCGACGGATCGAAGTCGAATCCGATGTGGGAAGAAACTCGAGCCTTTGCTCGCAACATGACGGCACAAGGCAAGCCGCTGAAGTGGACCTACTTCATCAACACAGCTTACCTTCTCACGGATGCGGCGAAGACAAGCTACGACGCCCCAAGAGCCGGCCGCGGGAAATCGGCCATCGGCTTCGGTGGAAAGATGAGCGACGTGCTCACTCGATTCAAAGAAATGAACATGGCCCAAGAAGAGGGGAACGAGATCGCGAATCACGCCTCTGGTCACTTTGATGGTTCGAAGTGGATCGCGCTCGATTGGCGCCAAGAGTTCGATCAGTTTTATTCGATCCTGAAGAACCTCTTCAGCTTCAATAACGTGCCTGCTCGCGAAGTGGCGAAGATTCCATCGAGCTACTCGCTTGACCCTTCAGAGATCACCGGGTTCCGCGCGCCGCAGTTGGGTCGCAACGAAGCAATGTACGAAACGCTGCCTTCTTACGGTTTGATCTACGATACGTCAGACGTCGCGAAGCCAGATGCGTGGCCGTCGCGCAATCGTCAAGGCACTTGGAAGTTCCCACTCGCGAGCATTCCGATTGCGGGTACGGGTAAGAAAACACTCTCGATGGATTACAACTTCTACTACGCGCAATCGAACGGTGTCGCTGGCCCTCCTGAGAAAGCCAAAGACTTCGAAGAGCAAATGTATCAATCCTACGTCAATTATTTCTACGGCAACTACAACGGGAATCGTGCTCCGGTAAACATCGGCCACCACGTCTCGAAGTGGAATAAGGGCGCTTACTGGAATGCGCTTCAGCGGTTTGCAAATTTGGTTTGCGGACAGCCAGAGGTGAAATGCGTGACTTACTCAGAGCTCGTCGAGTTTATGAATCGAGTCGAGCGTACGCCAAGGCTTGTTCAAGCATACGCGGCCGGCGATTTCGAGAAGTCGAGCTATTCGCGACCGCTCACGGGTCGCCGCGCGATTCTTCCGAAACTTCACCCAGCCGTTCAGGATGATCAGCTGATGATCGCAGATCCACCTGAAGCGCACGACGAGTAATTTTAAGGCCCTCATGAAACGTTCGATCTTCATCCCATTTGCGCTTTTGATCGCGACAGTCGTCACCCTCGTGACGACCGACGCAGCAGCGCGCGCGGCAAATCTCCCGCGATGTGGCACGAAGATCACAGACCGTTTCGCCTGTAAGAAAGATTGGACCGTCCTTGTCTACATGGAGGCCGATAACGACCTCTTTCCCTATGCGCTATGGGATCTCTATGAGATGGAGGCGGCACCGAAAACGGGTCGCCTCGCAGCTTCGAGTGCTCGCTCAGACCTTGTTGTCGAAGTGAACGGGCGAGACCAGGGCGACCTTCGTCTTTTCCATGTCGAAGCTCAACAAACGCCCTTTAAGAAAAAAACGTTCGAGGATTTTGCCTCAGCCGGCTTTGAGCTCGTCAAATCGCCGATGGTCGCTCGGTATTCCGGAACGGATTCATCAACTGAACGGCGCCTGACTCGATTTCTAAAACTCGGCGCAGCGGCCTACCCCGCTGATCACTACTTGGTCGTGATGTGGGGTCACGGTGAGGGGTGGCGCGGTCGTAAGAAGTCAGACTTTGGCGGCATTGGCTACAGCGAAACCCGAAATTCGTGGCTTCGCATTCCGGCTCTCGCCAAAGCGTTGCGTGTTTTCAAAAAAGAAACAGGGCAAGCGATCGATCTTTATTATGCCGATGCGTGCCTGATGCAAACAGCCGAAGTGCTCACGGAGCTTGCGCCTAACGTGAAGTACTTGGCGGGCACGTCTCAAATCCAAGATTATCAGGGCTATCCATATCGGACGCTGATGTATGCGATCAACACACCAGCTCTCGGTGCGCCGAAACGCGATCAAGCGCGCTCGCTTGCGCGCTTGATGCCGAAACTTTTTAAGCTGAGCTATAACGCAACAAACGGCTATCAATCGAACCAAGCGTCGAACGAGTCGACAACGCGCTATCTGACATCAAGCTCGGTCGCGAGTGAACAGTGGTTGAGCGAAGTGATTCCTTCGTTAACGAAACTGAGCGGCTCCCTCGGTCGTTATTTCGCAGACGATCCCGTAAGAAGAGCGAACTTCACGGCCGCGATTGCTGCCGTCGCCATGCTAGAAGGTCAAACTCAAGACTTGAATCTCCTCTTCGGACAGCTCCGTTTGTTTATCGGTTTAGACGCGCAAAGGACGGGGCCGTCGAGTTTAGGAAATGAACTTCTCACGGACCTAGAGAGTGCGATGCAATCGGTGAATCGCTCGACGTTAGCCGCAAACTTCGGGACACTTTACGAGTTCGATCCCGACTTCGTTACCGCTGGAGTTAAACCCAGTGGCGTGTCGATCTGGCTGCCGCTTTCGAAGGCGGATTTCAAAAAACGCCGCAAAGATTTCGAGATTTCGCGGTTTTACCGGCGTACGGGCTGGAGCCTGTGGCTCGACACCCTCCACCAAGACTAAGCTTCAGGCTTTCATTTTGACTTCGCTCGCTGCGGCAGGCTATGACCTCCGTTCACAAGCCGGAAAACCTTGAAATCACAGGGCCTTTGAACCGGTAAAGGATGTATAGCATGTTGAACCAGAACATCGGTCAGGGCGAAGGCGTTTATATTTCTACTTACGGTTGTCAGATGAACGTCAACGACACCGAACGCATGCTGTCTCTTCTCGAAATGGTGAATTTCGTTCCTGTTGATTCGCCTGAAAAAGCGTCGCTCATCATCATCAACTCATGCTCGGTTCGCGAAAAGCCGGTTCACAAGGTGCACTCGGAAGCGGGCAAGTACCGCCAGATGAAAGAAAAGAACCCGCGTCTTCGCATCGGTGTCGGCGGCTGTGTTGCTCAACAAGAAAAAGCGAAACTTCTCAAAGACGTCCCTGTTCTCGATTTCGTTTTCGGCACGGACGCGATCGATCAGTTGCCTGAGTTGGTTGCAAAAACCTACGAAGGCACAGAGAAAGTCGTTTCGGCTCGCTTCGAAAACGAAAAGCCGTACTCAGTCGAAACATTGGTTCGGAATCCAGGCGTTTCAACGTTCGTGAACATCGCAAAAGGTTGCGACAACTTCTGCACGTTCTGCGTGGTGCCGTTCACGCGCGGTCGCGAGCGCTCACGCACGCTGAAAGAGTTGATCTCAGACATCAACGCCCTCACAGCTCGTGGCGTGAAAGAAGTCACGCTCCTCGGTCAGAACGTGAACTCGTATGAGTCTGAGTGCGGCGCTGACTTTGCCACGCTTCTCGAAACTGTTGC
The DNA here is from genome assembly GCA_913776405.1 of Pseudobdellovibrionaceae bacterium. Taxonomy (GTDB): domain Bacteria; phylum Bdellovibrionota; class Bdellovibrionia; order Bdellovibrionales; family JAMPXM01; genus CAJYOV01. The sequence continues at coordinate 2,221 of CAJYOV010000518.1, read as the reverse complement.
TCGCGACACTTCGATCGAGCGGATTCGTTACACGACGTCACACCCGAAAGACTTCGATCAACGCTTGGTCGATATTTCGGCGAAATACCGCTCGAAAATCTGCGACTACATCCATTTGCCTGCGCAGTCCGGCAACACGGAAGTCTTGGCACGCATGAACCGCGGTTACTCACGCGAAGAATACCTTGCGAAGGTAAAAATGATTCGCGACGGAATTCCGGGTGTGATTCTCACGACGGATTTGATTGTCGGCTTTCCCGGCGAAACGGAAGAGCAGTTCATGGACACGCTCAGCCTGATCAAAGAAGTTCGCTACGACAACATCTACGCGTTTAAATACAGCCCGCGTCCTTTCACGAAAGCCGCGAAGTTCGAAGACCAAGTGCCTGAAGACGAAAAGCAGCGTCGCTTAGCGCTTCTTCTCGAAACTCAGCGCGAGATCGCCTTTGAGCTCGCGAAAGACTACGACGGCGGCACTTACGACGTGTTGATCGAAGGCGAAGCAACCGGCAATAACGCGAACTCCGGTTTGTGGCAGGGCCGTACGACGCACAACAAGATTGTCTATTTCTTGGGCGGCCGCACCGAGATGATCGGGCAGACGATTCCGTTCAAGATCTTGAAGTCGTTCCCGAACGTACTTCGCGGCGACTTTGCGGACAAAGAGGCGATCGAGGCGAAGTATCCTGGTGCGACAGCTCCAATTGTTCCGCGTCATGACTTCGTAGCGGTGCAGGCTCCAGAGGCCGAATCCAAGTTGGCTCTGAACTAATATTCTCTTCCGATCCTTGGCGGTTTTGAAAAGTCATGCTCTACTCGGGCATGATTCGGAAACTCCTTGGTCACACACCTCAAGTTGGTGAGGGAACTTTCGTAGCCGAAGGTTCTCACCTCATCGGCGATGTCATTATCGGAAAAAGATCGTCTGTTTGGTATAACGTGGTCCTACGCGGCGACGTTGGCCCGATTCGCGTCGGCGACGAGACCAACATCCAAGACGGTACAATCATTCACGGCACATTCCAAAAGCACTATGCGGTGATCGGCAGTAGGGTGACGATCGGTCACCTTTGCATGCTTCATGGCTGCAAAATCGGCGACAAATGTTTGATCGGGATGGGTACGACCATCATGGACAACGCGAAGATTGGCGCCCGCAATATCGTAGGCGCGGGATCATTGGTGACCGAGCACGCAGACTTTTCTGAAGAAGGTTGGTTGATTCTTGGGCGGCCGGCAAAAAAGGTGCGACCTCTGAAACCTGAAGAGCTCGCGTTTCTCGATAAGTCAGCCGACAATTACTTGAAATATAAGACTTGGTACGAAGACCCGAACGGCGAGATTCCTGAGGGCGCGAATCTCGAGTCGGACCAACCCCCAAAATCCCTCCCGGAGATTTAATGAGCGAGCGCGAAATTCAGTTTGCACTAACGTTTGACGATATCCTTCTCGTTCCTCAGTACTCAGAAGTTGTGCCGACAGAGATTTCGCCGCGCTCGCACTTTGCGCGCGACATCGTGCTGAACGCCCCCATCCTTTCCGCCGCAATGGATACCGTGACCGAAAACAAAATGGCGCGTGTCATGGCTCAGCAAGGCGGCCTCGGCATCATTCACAAGAACCTAACCGTAGAAGGTCAAGCGTTCGAAGTCGAAAAGGTAAAGAAGTACGAATCGGGCATGATCACAGATCCGGTGACGATCGGGCCCGACAAAAAAGTGAAAGACGCTCTGGCACTCATGGCCAAGTACTCGATCTCGGGTGTGCCGATTACGGTCGATGGCAAACTCGTCGGCATTCTCACAAACCGCGATCTGCGGTTCGAGAAAAACGTCGAGCAAAAAATCGCAGACGTCATGACAAAAGAAAATCTCGTCACGGCGCCCGTCGGTACGACCCTTGAACAGGCAAAGGCTGTTCTTCAACAACACCGCATCGAGAAACTTCCGATCTGCGATAAAGACGGGAAGCTTGCGGGCCTCATCACGATCAAAGATATCGAAAAGTCGAAATCGTATCCGAACGCGACGAAAGATTCGAAGGGTCGATTGATCGTGGGTGCCGCCGTAGGCATCGATCAAACATCGCGCGACCGGGTTGCAGCTCTCGCGGCAGCGGGTGTCGATGTGATTTGTATTGATACCGCTCACGGTCACTCGAAAAACGTTCTTACGGAATCTATCGTGCGAATCAGGTTCGGTCGACTCGCTCTCTCCATCCT
>CAJYOV010000517.1 GCA_913776405.1 Pseudobdellovibrionaceae bacterium | reverse complement strand
TAGGCGGTCGCAAGCGGATCGCGACGAGGGCGGATAGAATCCATGAGCGCCGACAAAAGCGGCTCTGCTAATGAAGCCCGAAACTTCGAAAGGAACTTCAAATGGAAAAAGCACGTAACTCTCAAGATCAATCGACTTCTAAAGAAAATGCGAAACCGCGGAGCGAATCGCGTGAAACTCGCGGAGATACCGCTCGCGAAAATATCGCTCGCCAGCAAGAAACCAAAGTTTCCAACCAGCGCACGAGCGCAGGCGAAACGAGCACTGCGAGAGATCAAACGGACGTTCGCGAAACAAGCCGCGATCAAGCAAGAGAGTCGGAAGTTGAGCGCTCGAAAGACCGCGTTTCCGATATGCCGAACTAAATTCACGTTTAGGTCTTCGCCAATAATTCGATTGGTGAAGTCGAAAGACCCAGTAAGCACCGTAATTACGGTTGGGATCACACAGTCAAACACGGAGGAACACAGTGGCTAACATGGATAAACAGAATCAGAAGTCGCAGTCAGTTAACAAAACAGCAAACCAAGACTACCAGGGCGATTCGGCTCAAAGACCGCAAACGTCTCAGTCGAGATCTGAGCAGTCGACTTCGGACTCAGCACGTGAATCTTCACGCTCATCGCGCAATTTCTCGAACAGCGATTTGAAACAAGATCAGTCGTCACAACGTGCGAACCGCACAAACGATATCCAAGACGACAACATCGGTGGTCGTAGCGCGGGCGGAAACGCAGGCACAGGCGGCGTCTCAACAAACGACGTAGGCAACAGCCGCGCATCTAAACAAACGCGTTTAGACCGCTAAGCTTTCTCTGCACGCTAATGCTGAAAATGAAAAGACCACTCCGTAAGCGGGTGGTCTTTTTTTTAGATCAGTCAGCGAGATCGAGCGATCGATCAAATCGACGTAGAGTTTTATTGATAGATCACATTCAGATCTGATGGATCGGACCATTCAGAGAAGCCCTTTTTAATGTGGGCCCGAACTCGCCAGAAGATCTTTCCTTCCGGCAACTCTTTCTCGTAGAGGAACGTGTTCTTCGAGATTTTCTTTTCCGTCACGACTTTCGTGAAATCCGCATCTTCGGCGATCTGAATCGTGTAGAAGCTCGCATTCTTATAGGCGTTCCACTTAAACGTTACGAATGTCGGCGCTGCTTCGAGTGAAATCAGTGCTGTCTCAGGCCGTGGTTCCCGAAGCTTCGGAAGCGGCAGGGTACTGATTAAGCCTGCAAGCTTCGCATCAGGAGCAGCAGCAGGTGTCCGTTCTTGAACGAGCGGCTGCGTGACAACCGGTTTTGGAACGACAACGTCTTTTTTGAGTGTCGCGATCTCGACTTGCGAGAACGGGCTGATCGGTTGGCCATCCGCATCGAGTGAGCGAACACGAACTGCGTAATTCGCTGCGCGCGATACTTTCATCGTGCGCTCGTTCTCTTTTACCTTGAACCGCTTTGAACGTGCGAATGTCGAATCCGAACCCCATTGGAGTTCGTAGCTGTCTGCGAAACCTTGAGGCGACCAGGCAAAGCGGAAATCGGTTGTCGCGGCGTCGGCCTCTTTTTGCGACTTGAAAACTCGAACTACGGGCTTCACGCGCTCGAGCGTCGGCGCAGGTAACGAAACGTTCAACCGCGTTGGCTCTGAGAGCGGACTTTGACGTCCGTCTTCGCTCTTTGCGCGTACGCGTAAGTAAAGCTGACCTGGTCGAACTTCCGCCGGCGTGAATGTCGTCGCGGAACCGAGATCATGTTTCACCGCATTTGTGAAAGAAGAGTCGAGTGCGACTTCAACTTCGTAAGAGGCTGCATTCTCTGCAGGAGCCCATGTGAACGGCGTCATGTTTTCAGGCTTCACACCGCGATTCGAGTTTGCGATCGACGCGGGTAAGCGGCTGAGAACCGTTTGCGGAATCACGTAATTGATTTCCGTTGATGCCATCAGTGGCGCCTTCGGAGATTTAAAGGCCTCTTTAATCGAGAAGGCCATCAAGCGTGAATAAGGTGCATTTGCACGAGCCGAGTTATTGCCTTTGACGCGCCAGAAGTAATCGCCAGGTGGCAAATCCTGCACGCGGGCGATTTTTTCTTTACCGGTTTTTGTGGCAACCACAGAGCTAAACTGAGCGTCGCGTGCAACCTGGACTTCGTAATCTTCTGAGCCAGCCTGGTCTTCCCAAGTGAAATAGACTGATTTCGATTTCTCGCCTTTTTCAACATCCAAGGAATAAGCTTGTTGATCGACGGGGAGAACCGGCATCGGTGGAATGTCGGCATACGCCGTCGCGAAGCCAGGCAGCGAAGCGGAATCGCCTTGCGGTTTAATGCGCCAGTAGAAGCTACCTGTCGGTCTGTTGTCGCCTTTAAGAGCGAACGTTGTGCCACGAACTTCGCCTTGGAAGAACGGGTTCGTGAAGTTCGGGTTCTTTGAAAGTTCGATTCGAAGGGCCGCAGTCGCTGCCTTGCCCTCGGTCGACCATCTGAAGTTCAGAGGTGCACCGAGCGGAAGCCAAACAGTTTTGCCACTCGCAGGTTCTAGAAGAGTGATCGTTGATTTCTCGACGACCGCTTCTGTGTTGTCGTCACGAATCGAGAGCACCTCGTTTTGTTTGACGACCTTCGCCGGAGCGGTCGCGGACTTGACGTTCAGTTCACCGCGAGTAACTTGAACGCGAAGCGGTTTCGCTGCTTCTGATTTTACGATACGAACTTCGGAGCCATTTGCGCCACCGAGTTCTTGAGTCTGACCATTTTGTGAAATGACGATCGGTTGATCGCCTGCGATTTTTCCTTGGAGCGATCCGTATTGAAGATCGAGTTCAAGCTTTGAACCGCGAGTGCGGACAACGACGAGAGATTTTGGATCGACTTTGATGACGTTGCCGTTATCGAGAACGATCGAAGCTTCGGACCCGTCACCTGTAAAGATGCTATCGCCTTCATAAACCTTGTCAGGCGCGTCCACGTTTGTCCAAGTCAGGCCAGAGTCCACTCGACGACGAACGTCGTTCGAGCTTGTCTTAAACGTACCGACAGGCGTGAGGTTCTGCGTTGCAGGATCTGAGAAGAGGTAGCCGTCTTGAAACAGAAAGAATAGCGAAGTCGCAAGGGTGATCCCTGCAGCTCCGAGAATCAAACTGTCTACGCCGAAGCGTTTTTTGAAGCGGTTCA
>CAJYOV010000516.1 GCA_913776405.1 Pseudobdellovibrionaceae bacterium | reverse complement strand
ATCACAGCTTAGCTTTGTCCTTTCGGCTTCGGTCTCCGGATCTTGACCTGCCATTCTGTTCCGCTTGTTTCATTCGAGTCTTCTACGTCAGGCGTCTCTGGCGTAACCGATTCAGTCGAAGCCGGCGATGAGGTTGCGGAGATCGAGACCGATTTGAATTTGTCGTCGTCCGCGTCGTCTGCGTCGGGTTGGCTCTGTGACAAAGGCGTCAGTGCATCAGCCGAGATTTTTTGAGAGGTCGTGTTCGTCAGAGGTGCCGAAACCGGAGTTCCCGGAAACGGCGGTAACGCCGAGGCGGCATCGTCCGGCAAAGCTTCTTTACCACCAAGCGTGTAACGAGGTGTTTCGCGTTTCGCCTCTGTCGTGATGCCTGTCGCGGTGATTTCTGGAACTGCAGGTTCAGCAATGAATGGCTCTTGCGCGCTCGGCTCCGCCAACTTTGTCGGTTCGCTGCTGGCCGCGGTTTCTTTTTTGACCGCCGCAGCGTCTGCCTTCAGCACGTCAGGCTTTGCCACGGACTGAATGGGTGGCGCGCTGGCTGCTTTCTTTTTCGCTTCGAATTCTTTTTTCGCGTCGAGGTCGACCGGGAACTTTGCAACGAACCTAGCCCCTTCGCCGGGCGAGCTTTCGATTTCGAGAGTCGCTTTCGCGCGCGTGAAGGCAGATTGAGCGAACGCAAGACCGAGACCCATGTGCCGAGGTGCCGCGAACGCTTTAAAAAACGGCTCAAACGCTTTTTCTCGAACATCGCGGCTCATACCGATGCCCGTATCTTCGAGGCTCAACCGAATTGAAGTGCCGACCATCGTAAGCTTCAGAGCCAAACGCTTCGTCGGGCGATCGCGCATCGCTTCGATTGCGTTTTCGATCATGTTGCCAAGCGCCGTCTCAAGCTCTTTCGCACCACCACGAACGAGTGGAACCGCGCTTGTTTCTTTTGAAACGATGACTCCGCTGCCTTCGAGTTCAATCGCTTTATCGGCGAGAGCATTTAAGGCGACTTTTTCAAGATCAACTTTTTCGTCGGCATTTGGAAGCGACGGCGCTTCTTCAAGAATTTGCCAGTGCTCAATCGAGTCTTTGGCTAAACGGGCTTCACGCTCGATGCTGTCTGCGTGAGCGAGAACGGCTTCATCTTGAGTTTTGGTTTTTACAAGTTGGACATGACCGATGACTGCTAGCAGCGGCTCACGCAAGCGCGCAGCGAGTGTTGAGTGAAAGGCTTGATACGCGTATTTGCGCTCTTCCGCCAACCGCTCGGCCCCAACATCATTCGCGAGTTGAAGTGGTTGCGCTTGCGAGTCTGCTTTCAGAGCCGATGGCGGCTGTGCTTGAACTGGAACTCCGTCTTCAGAGAGAGCAACGCCAGCGGAGATATCGCCTAAATCTGTCGGCCGCGGACGGTCTTCCAATTTTTCTTCAGCGCGATCTTTCAGTGGTTGAACACGGACCGGGCCGCCAAGCGAGCTACCAACGAGCCAAGCGAGAATCAGGCCGAGAAAGCCAACGCTCCCGCCAACGAGTATCGTGTTTCGCAAGGATTGATCGACGATCGAAGTGGCCGCCGTGATCGGGGTTGTGATGACCACCGTGAGATTTGTGTTTTCGACTCTCTCGTAATGACCGATAACTTTGCGGCCTTCCATGTCTTCGTACTCGCCCGTACCCGAGAGTTTCGATGGGCTCTTCATCACTTCTTTCGCGATGCTGTCTTCGCTAAAGAGACTTCCCAAATAGGCTTTGTCGATGTGCGAAGCTACGTAACCGCGATCGTCGAGAATGAAGACGGTATTGAGTGACCCGATGTAATCTTCGGTTACGGATGCGAGCGGATTCTCCGAAGCGAAGCCGACGACCACGGCTCTACGCGGCCCCGACTTCAATGTCGGCATAGCTAGCTCGGCTTCTTGAGATCCAGGAAGCGGCGCGGACGTCGTAGGTTTGTCTGGGAGGCTTGAGCCACCGAGAACGATCGGTGTTGGAAGCGGAATCGGAGCCGACGACTGAACTTCGACAGAGACTAGCACCGCATAAACTGGAGCCCCTTGCGAATCACTTAAGCGAACCCAGAGCGCTTGGCCGTCTGCGAGTTTTGCGTACGGTAAACTTTTGAGAAGAGTGACGTCGTAACCGACAGGCCACTTTTCAGCCCGGGCGTTTGGCCCTTTTTCAACCCACGTCGGTGACCATTGAGCCTGCCCAGGTTCTGCGGGTTCCATGAGAGCCACGACATCAAAATTACCGAACGTGCTGGAATGTCCCGCGCCTTGCACTTCGCGAGTTGTCGCGAACCGAACAAGCGACGCTTTATTCGAATCGATTTTTTCCGAGACCAAACGCTTTAAAGGCGCGATTTGCTTTAGAGAAGAGTCGTTGATGAAACGCAACTTATCTTCGAGTAGCAAACCTTGCGACTTCCAAACGACGGCTGACAAAGTCGCCACTAAAACGACGGCGACGAGAAGGACAACTTTCAACTGGGCTCGCACGTTCAGACACCTCGACGTTCAAAACTGGTCGAACGATAAATCTTGAAAATGATTCTACTTTTACGTTTCCCCACGAAGCAAGCTTGAGTCGAGACACCAGTTGTCCACCGACGAAGGTCTAGGGCGTGGCATATGACCGCTTTCGTCACGCCAGTTACGTGACAGAGCTTCGCTAGAGGCCTATACCTTTCGGACCGTCTTCGGTGGGTGGAACATGTACGAACGTTGCGACTTTTTAGTGGTTGGTTCAGGTCTCGCGGGCCTTTCTTATGCGTTGAAAATGGCCGACCACGGCAAAGTCGTGATCCTCTCGAAGACTTCTG
>CAJYOV010000515.1 GCA_913776405.1 Pseudobdellovibrionaceae bacterium | reverse complement strand
CGACGGCCGAGAACGCATCGATTTCAATTTCCGGTGCTAAGGCGTTCGGATCTGCGGCCGGGGCTTTTGCGCCAGCAGCTGCTGCTGCCGAACCTGATGTTGTTGCGGATCCCGACACGTTAGCTCCTTTGCCGGCAGTAACGCCCTTTGTTTTCGACTTGTCTGCACCCTTTGCCGATTTCGTATCAGTTGCACCCGGCACGATCGGATTTCCTGCAGCGTCTCTCGGTAACGAGTCTTGAATGGCTTGCTCAAACTTTCCAGCTTCAACTCGCGTCGCAAGATGTTCGTACTCGCCGATCTCGACGTTTTCGAGAAGCTTGTGCGAGTCTGACCATGTGTAGGGTTTCTCGTTCAGAAGCTTCGCAACTTTGTCTGAGTAAAGCGGCAGGACAGGTTTCAAGTAGATTGCGAGCAAGCGGAAGATGTTCAGTGTCGCGGTCAAAACGGCACGGGTGCCTTCGACATCGTCTTTGATCATGTTCCACGGAGCTTTTTCGTCGAAGTAGCGGTTGGCTTCATCGGCGATTTCACGAATCTCGTTTAGCGCTTTTGCGTATTCGCGAGCTTCGTAAAGAAGGCCGATCGCGTCGGCCTTAGCCTGCGCCGATCGAACGAGCTTTAAGCCTTCTTCTGGAATCGTACCGAGTTTGCCGTCGATGCGTTTTTTGAGCATCTGGCCGCCGCGCGATCCAAGGTTCGTGATTTTGCCAACGAGGTCGGAGTTTACGCGATTCACGAAGTCCGTCACGTTCAAGTCGAGGTCGTCGACTTTGCCCGTGAGTTTGCTCGCGAAGTAGTAACGCAAGTACATCGGATCTAAGTGATTCAAGTAGGTACGTGCCGAAATCGCGGTGCCTTTCGACTTCGACATCTTCTCGCCATTCACGGTCAAATGGCCGTGAACACAGACTTGTGTTGGCAGGCGGAAGTCGGTCGACTTGATCATCGCAGGCCAAAACAACAAATGGAAATACGTGATGTCTTTACCGATGAAGTGGTAGATCTCGGTTTCTTCGTTCTTCCAGTAGTCTTCGAGTTTTTTGCCGTTCTTCTTACACCACTCCCACGTAGAGGCGATGTAACCGATCGGCGCATCGATCCAAACGTAGAAGAATTTGTCTTTGAAACCTGGGATTTCAAAACCGAAGTACGGCGCATCGCGCGAGATGTCCCAATCTCGAAGCTCGCCCTCGAACCACTCCATGAGTTTCGCGGCGACTTCTTTTTGTGTGTGTTGCGGCATCCACTCTTTTAAAAACTCTCGGAAGTCGTTGAGCTTAAAAAGAACGTGATCGCTTGAACGTTCAACCGGTGTGTTGCCGCAGAGCGAGCAGTAGGGGCTGATCAATTCTGATGGAGAATAAGTCGCGCTACATTTGTCGCACGAGTCGCCGTACTGATCAGGCGACTTACAATTCGGGCACGTGCCTTTGACGAATCGATCCGGTAAGAACATCTTGTCGTGTTCGCAGTACAGTTGCCGAACCGCGCGAACGGCCGTGTGGCCCGCGTCGCGCATCTTGATGTAAAACTCCTCCGAGAGGATGCGGTTTTCTTCCGTATTTGTTGAGGAGTAGATGTCGAAGCCGATGCCGAAATCCGAGAAATCTTTTGCGTGCTCTTCGTGTTGGCGCTGCACGAAAGCTTCAGGCTTGATGCCGAGCTCGCGCGCTTTGACCATGATCGGTGTTCCGTGGGTGTCATCGGCGCAAACGTGAACGCAATCGTGCCCACACATCTTTTGGTACCGAACCCAAATGTCCGTTTGAATATGTTCAACCATGTGACCGATGTGAATCGAGCCGTTGGCGTAGGGGAGGGCGCTTGTGACGACCATGCGACGAGGTTTGCGATTTTGAGTCTGCGTCATGATGCCGGATCCTTCTGGAAGAATCTTAGAATTGAGCTGAAACGGGAAGCGTTCAGCCTAGTGCAGGAGAGCGCCAGAGTCTAGGCCCACCGAGCCTTTCTCGGCTGGGGGCCGAGGGCTCTAAGACGGGATCAGGAGGCGGGAGATGCC
>CAJYOV010000514.1 GCA_913776405.1 Pseudobdellovibrionaceae bacterium | reverse complement strand
TGCAACGACACATACGATCACTGCGTCTGTCCGTAAGCGTTTCGACAAGCCCGCTTAAAATTCACCGCGTTTTGTAACTGATAACGTGTGAGGCACCCCCGTCTCGCTAACTCGGATACACTCCATCCCCGCTGCGTGAGCTGCCTGTATTCCCATGAGGCCGTCCTCGAAAACGAGACAGTCTTCCGGCTTCACTTTCAGTGCTTCAGCAGCTTGAAGGAAACAATCTGGAGCCGGCTTTCCGTTTTTATAATCTTCAGCGCAAACTAGGATCTCGAAAAAGTGCGTGAGTCCAAGCTGCGTGAGTGTCGACTCTACCGCTTTTCTTCGGCTTCCTGACACGATGGCCATCGGCACTTTGCCATGACTTGCTTTGATGATTTCGAGAACTGGCACGATGGCTTTCACATTCGCGCCTGAACCGAGATAATAAATCTCTTTTTCTTTTAAGATCTCTTCGACAGGAAGATCTATGCCATGCATCTCACTTAAGAGTCGAACGATCTCTGCAGTGGGGCGACCCGCCCACCCTCGGTGTTGCTCGATCGTAAATTTCAAATTGTAGACTTTGAGCGCATGAACCCACGCATCGAAGTGAACCGGCATCGTGTCGGCGACGGTGCCGTCGAAATCGAAGAGAAAGGCCTTGAACTCGCGCTCGGGATAAAAATTCTGAACCATACCCAAGATTACTCGTTTTCAACCTTTGGATCTAAAGAATAAAGTAAACGCATGCCTCTCGACGCATCGGCCGTAAAGCGCTACCGCCACCTCTACCAACGTAAGATCCGGTTCTATCGGGAACTCTACGAATTTACGTTTAATCAATGCGGCTACTGCGTTGAGTCCGGATGCGCCTGCAAAGATCGCATTTGCCAGCATGTGGAAGAGCAAGCTGCCACTTATGACGTAAAACTCGAACGCACAAAACATCCGCTTCGATTTATCGGCGAGCGCGGCTGCGTTGTGCCGCCTCACCTTCGTGAAACCTGCACGATCTATCTGTGTCAAAAGGCTCAAGACAAGCCGGCCTTCGACAGCTCTCGCTTCGAAAAGTTAAAACGCATTTGCGCCACGATTGATTGGCGCTTGATGGAACTTGAAGATCAACACGGACTCATTCTAAGAAAAGGACTCAACCCATAAGCAGCGCATCGGCAAGCGCGTTAACGGCAAAGTGTCGCTTGGGCCTCAGACGAGAGCTCAAGCGAGGCATCTGAAACGAAGTTGCGGAGTGTCGCACGAACCGCGCGCACGTTGGCTGGCTGAAGTGGGTAGCCGCCGAGTTTAGAATTCCAGTAGTTGAAAGCTTGGTCTTCTGAATAACCGCAGAATTGGCGAAGCGCTAAAGCCGCTACTAAACCTGAAGCGTGCGCTCCGTTGTAACAGTGAACAAAAGTGCGGCGACCATCCTGAATGTTCGATCCGACTTGTGCGATGATCTGTTTCGCCGACTTCAGGCCCAAACTTTTATACGTGATCGCGCCCGTCGAGCAGCTGATCGTGCGTGCGCGTGCGCCTGCGTACATGAAGTAAGCGTTGGAATACCCTTGCTCACAAAGGTCTCGCAATTGAGCGTCGCTCAACTCTTTCATGCCTTTGTTGCCGGCGCGCGTGAGATGCCCTGCAAGAACAGAACTTTCGTTTTTGATTTGCGCTTGTGCCGTTACCGATGACGCCAGAGAAGCTGCAAGAATTAAGATTGAAAAAGAGAACTTTGTAAGCGTCGTCAGACAGTTCATCGAGGGCCTCACCTTTTAAGAAAGTGTGGGCATATTACTCGATAAGAACCTAGCGTTCACCCCGCCCTGAAAACTGAACTGGCTCGTCTATTTTTTGGACACTTAATGAATCGGCCCCTTGCGCACAGAAAGAGTTTGAATCAGGAGCTGTTTATCGATGGGCTTAGTTAAATACGCGTCGAATCCACCGGTTAGAGCTCGCTCGCGCTCTTCTTTCATGGCGTGTGCGGTTAGCGCGATGATGGGTTTGCCGTAGCCTTTACTCCGCAGTTTTAGCATCGCCTCATAGCCATCTAAAATCGGCATTTGAATATCCATCAAGACAAGATCGAAACGATTTGAGAGAGCTTTCTCAATGCCGCTAGAGCCATCGTTCGCCGTTTCAATTTCCGCCCCGGCTGATTTGAGATAGCGAGTAATCAGAATCTGATTGTCAGGTGAATCCTCAACCAAGAGAACGGTCTGGCCTTTAAGAGCCTGAGAAAGATCCTTGTTCAGAGACAACTTAACAGACGCCAAAGAGTCCGTGACCGCGAGAGAAGGCAGCGGCGCAATGAAATCGAACTGGCTGCCTTTGCCCTCTTCGGTGCTTGCAAGCGTCAGGTCGCCTTTCATAGCACGCGCAAGCTTTCTCGAAAGCGCTAGGCCGAGGCCAGTGCCACCGAAGCGGCGCGAGGTTGATGCGTCAGCTTGATGGAAGGGTTGGAATAAACGTTCAACTTGAGATGCGTTCATCCCAATACCTGTATCGACCACGCTAAATCTCAGCGAGCCGTCGCGCGTTCTGCCAACGATGAGCTTAACGCTGCCTCGCTCAGTAAACTTGATCGCGTTACTCAGCAAATTCACCAGAATTTGTCGTAAGCGTGTCGGGTCTCCCTTAACTCTCTCAGGCAAACTTGGCTCGATCTCGAACTGAAGGTCGAGTGATTTTTCACGAGCTTTAAAGCCCGCGATAACTTCGACGTCTTTCAGCAAAGATCGTAAATCAACTTCTAAGTTTTCGATCTCCATCTGACCCGCTTCGACTTTCGAGAGGTCGAGCAAATCATTGATCAACGTTGTCAGCTCTTCTGCGTTTCGCTTAATTGTGCGCACCCACGAGAGCGAGTCTTCAGAAAGCGACGTGCCTTGAAGCAAATCACTAAAGCCAAGAATCACACCGAGTGGAGTTCGGATTTCGTGACTCATGTTCGCCAAAAAGTCTGACTTACTCTGGTTTGCTCGCATGGCTTGCTCTTGCGCATCACGAAGTGCCTTCGTGTTTTCGTCGCGACGATCTTCAAGCTTGAGCGCCGACGAAAGGCGCGCAATGAGTTCTCGCGCGGAAAACGGCTTCACTAAATAATCAGAGGCTCCCGCTTGCAGACCCTCAACCCGCGCTTCTTCACCTGCTCTTGCCGAAAGTAAAATTACGGCGAGTGTCGAAAGATCTGGCTCAGACCGCACGGCTTTTAAAAGTCCGAAGCCATCGAGTTTCGGCATCATGACATCAGTCAGAATCAAATCTGGACGAGTTGCTTTTGCTTTTTCTAGAGCCTCGAGACCGTCTGAAGCTGTTTCGACGATGAAGTAAGGGCTGAGCAAATCCTTTACGTACTCTCGCATGTCAGCGTTGTCGTCAGCGAGGAGCACGCGCTTATGAGTCTGGTCAAAGCCGTTTGATCGCTTCGGCGCCAACGTCTCAGACCCCTCGTTGACCCAGCGCTGAGCTTCTTCAACGTAGGCGTTTGATGAAACCGAAGTCGACGAGAGCGACGGTTTTGCTTTCAGCTGCTCCTTTGGCAAATGCGCAGAACCTTTTAGAATCTCGATTGAGAAATTCGATCCCCGATCCAGCTCGCTGGTCACTGTCATCGAGCCGCCGTGAAGTTTCACGAGCTCTTGCACGAGCGCTAGACCAATTCCTGTGCCTTCGAACGACCGCCCTTTGGCCCCCTGGACGCGATGGAAGCGCTCAAAGAGTTTTGGCAGCTCTTCTTCTGGAATTCCTGTGCCGGTATCGATGACCTCGAGCTTGGCGCCCTTCTCGGTTGTCGACACACGCACGGTGATTGAACCATCGAACGTGAATTTAAACGCGTTCGAGAGAAGATTAAGCACAATCTTTTCCCACATGTCGCGATCAACATAGAAGTCGTC
>CAJYOV010000513.1 GCA_913776405.1 Pseudobdellovibrionaceae bacterium | reverse complement strand
ATCGATGGGTACGATCCATGCAAACAGCCCGAACGACGCGCTCGTTCGTCTTGAAGCCCTTGCCATGGGCTCGGACGCAAAGATTTCAGAAAAAGCGCTTCAGTACTCGATTGCCGGTGCGATCGACATGATCATTCAGATTTCGCGTCTATCAGATGGCTCACGCCGGATCCTCTCGATCGCTGAAGTGCGTGGTCTCGACAAAGATTATAATTACGTCGTTGCTCCGATTTACGAAATGGGCAACCTCGTGCGCGGCAACGACGGCAAGCTGGTCGGTGAGCTAAAAGCCGTAGGCGAAATTCCTTCGTTCATGAACGAAATCGAAGACAACAAGATCCCGTTCCCACGCGCCAAATTCTTCTCGAAAAAGGGCTGAGGCGCCCTCTAAGAGAGTGGCATCTAGCCTGACATCCGCCCGTTGACTCTAGGATCGGCTCGACGAGTGCCGCTGGACGGCAGTGCCACCGAGAAATACTTTCCGAAATCCTGTTTGGTTTTGATTAGGGCTCCGTCGCACTAGGGACTTGACGCTGAAACCTTGTATAAACAGGGGCGTCACTCTCGAACAATCCCCCATTGTCCTTGGAGTTTTGAAATGAACGTTCAAAAAGGTTTCGCTGTTTTGGCTCTCGCGCTCGTCGGTCTTTCGGCATCGTCTTCGTTCGCATCGGCGCGCTGCCTCGGCGAAGCACAGATCGTTGCAAAGGTGCTTTCGACAGAAGCTGTTTCGTCGAACAAGTGCCTCGCGAAAGTTCAAGTGTCGCAGCTCGCTGAGAACCCAACGTGTGCAGCTATTTTGACTGAGCAGGATATCGAAGCCGCAGGCATCTTGATCCCTGCGGACAACACGCAGTGCCTTCAAGGTGTCGGCGCAGAACTCAGAACGATCGTTGAGCTCAAGGCTGACGGTTCGATCGCACAAGTTCGCTAAGCTTTACGCTTTCGATCGCAGGCCCGGCGAAACCAAGTAGTCGTCGAAGACCTCAAAGAAGATCTGAACACAGATCGCTAGGAGGGCCGCTGGTACAGCGCCCTCCAGAATCAAGCCGTAGTCATCAAGGCGTATGCCTGCGAGAATCGGCTGGCCGTAGCCGCCGGCGCCAACGAGCGCGCCCAGAGTCGCAAAGCCGACATTCAAAACGGCTGACGTTTTAATCCCAGAAAGTATCGAAGGTAACGCGAGCGGAATTCCGATGCGGAAGAGCTGCATGCTTCGCGAGAGTCCGAGAACAGCTGCGGTCTCGCGCAAGTGAAGCGGAATTTGCTCGAGGCCCGTGTGAGTGCCGCGGACAATCGGTAGCAGGCTGTAAAGAAACAGAGCTATTAACGCTGGCGTATCGCCGATTCCCGAAAGCCCGATTGAGTTCAAGGGTCGAATGAGAATCACGAGAAGAGCCAATGCCGGAACGGTTTGAATCAAACCCACAACACCCAAGATGACTTTGCCGAAGCCCCGATATTTCGCAGCGGTAACACCAAGCGGAATACCAATAAGGATCGCGGCCGTAAGCGAGATCAAAACTAAGAAAAGATGCTCTTGGGTGCGATCGAGAATGCGGTCGAAACTTGAGGGCGCAGCCTCTTCGTGATCGAAATTGAATTTCTCTTTTAGGAATCGACTGGCCACCGCGAGCGACGTCTGCTTGTCAATTTTCACATCTCGGTTCATCGCGATCATTTCGTCGCTTGAAATAGAACCGACAAGAGGCTGAAGCGAGTTCAGAAGGTCAGGATGTTCTGCAACCGCCGCTGAGCGTACGAGAATAAGGGCATCATAAGTCGGGAAGTAGTGACGGTCATCCTTTAGAATCTTGAGATCATAGTAGGCGATTTCAGCGTCGGTCGTATAAAGATCTGTCAAATCGACGTCGCCCGTCTGAAGCGCACGATAAGCGATGTCGTGATCAAGGCCGCGCGTGTCTTTTTGCGGAAGGCCGTACGCTTTTTTGAGACCAGGCCAGCCGTCTTGCCGTTGGCGAAACTCATTTGCAAAACCAAGCTTCACGTCCGGATGTGTTTTCAAATCAGAAATCGATTCAAGCGAGAGTTCGCGTGCTCTCGACTTCAAGAGCCCTACGGCATAAGTGTTGTTGAAACCTAAGCTCGGTAGCGCCGTGACACCTTGAGGTTTCAGGAGTGAATTTAAATCTTCGATCGAAGAAAATTTCGCACGCAGGATTTCTTCTGAAAGTGTGCCTGAGTATTCGACATAGACGTCGATGTTGCCAGCCACCAGTGCGTTCCAAAGAATCCGCGTGCCGCCAAGTTCAGCTTTGTGAACCGTATCGATTCGATCATTCTGGAGTTTCAATTTCAGAATTTCGCCGAGGGTAATCGATTCTGTAAACTTCTTCGAGCCGATGACGACGGGCTTCCCCGTAGCGGCGGCTCGCGTGCTGAGCAAAAGAGTCGAAGCCACGAACGCGAAAGCTAGGAGGGTCGCGACTAGCGTAAAAGTCGAGAGCCGAGTGGAGCATCTTGAAAAAATCACGGAGCCTCGATTCGTTTTTGAGACTCAACGAATGTCTTCACAAACGGAGTAGCCGGAGCGCGAACCAAGTCCTGCAGCGTGCCCTCTTGCAAGATTTGGCCTTCGCATAAAAGCAAAATGCGATCAGCTAAATAGCCGGCTTCAAAGAGATCGTGAGTGACGAGTACGACTGTCTTCTGAAGGCGCGTACTGATTTCGCGAAGCTCGACTTGAAGTTCGGTTCGCGTAATCGGGTCAAGTGCGCCAAGGGGTTCATCGAGCAGAAGCAGGGGCGGGTCTTTGAGCAAAGCACGCATAAGACCGATCCGTTGACGTTGGCCGCCAGACAATTGACGCGGATATTTTTCTAGAACCTCAAATGAAAGATGAGTCACTTGAGCGAGCTCTTCGATTCGCGCCCTTGTTTTTCCCATCTCCCAACCGGCCGCGGAAGCGACGAGTTCTAAATTCTGAAGACCTGTCAGGTGCGGGAACAGGCCGCCATCTTGAATCACGTAGCCGATCGAAGAGCGAATCGATTCGAGCGTGTCAGATGTCAGCTCGGCATTGTTGACAAAGATGCGTCCTGAATCAGCGCGGTGGAGACCCGTAATCAGTTTCAGCGCGGTCGTTTTACCTGAACCACTCAAACCTAAGAGAGCGACCCGCTCGCCACTACGAACGTGAAAGCTCAGATCCCGCAAAACTTGAACTCGATTAAAGAACTTATCGACGGCTTCGAATCGGATCATCGAGGCCAATTTTCGACGTAAATCGAACGGCTCGGATGCGCGAACTGAATTTGCTCGTCTGCAAACGTTTTGAAAATATCGAGCAGCACAATTTGTTGGAGATCCATGTAGCGAGTGTAGTCCGGATCGAGCACATAGAAAACAAATTCGAACTCGAGCGATGACTCGCCGTACTTAGCCAAGTGACATCGATCGAAACGAAGGCCCGGCTGTTTCTCGATCGCAGCTTTCACCCAGCCTGGAACTTGAGCAAGCTTCTCTTGCGGCGTCGAATATAAGATTCGAAAATTTTGAACGACTCGACGTTCTTGCATCCGTTTGAAGTTTTGAATCCGACTTTCGAGAAGATCTTTATTCGAGACAACAAGCTCTTCTCCAGACAACGAGCGCAATCGCGTCGTTTTGACGCCGATATGTTGAACCGTGCCAAGCTCTTTGCCGGTGATAATAAAATCGCCGACGACGAACGGCTTATCGAGCACAATTGACAGTGAGGCGAGCAGATCGCCGAGAACGTTCTGAGCCGCAAGTGCGACCGCGATACCGCCGACACCTAGACCTGCAATCAGCGCGCTGATATTCACGCCCAAATTGCTCAGCGCAATCAAAACCATCACAACCAAGAAGATGGCCTGCACCGTCGTGTACAAAAGTCCGATCGCTGATGACGAAGAAGGATCAGAACCGCTGCGTGCTTCGAGAACCGTGTGCTTCCAGTTTTTGATGAGATGAAGGCCCCAAAGTGCGGCCTGATACGTCGAAGCGAGAACGACGACGATGAGAATGAGTTTTTGAAGAGTTTCATTTTGCTCAACCGAGCGCGAAAAAAGAAAGACGCCCCAAGTGAAGAGTACCCACGTGCGAAGTCCGTCGACGATATCGAGACTAATGCTGTCCCAGTTTGAGCGAACGTGGCCTGTCAGCTTCCGCAGGCGATGGCTGATAAAACTTAAGATCACTTTGACGATCAATGCGGCGATAAAAGCGCCAACTAGAATCGTGAGCCATGAGAGCCAAATATTTTCTGAGATCGCTTGTGCGAGAGATTCGAGTTGTGGAGTCATCCGTCGGTTATAGAAAATAAAAAAGCGTGAGAGCTACCCCACGCTTTTGATTTTATTTTTATTTTCTCGCGAGAGCGAATCAGTTGTCGCTCGTCTGTTTCAGTTAGCGCTGACCATCTTGAGTTTGCAATCCCAAGCGCCGCGAACAGATTCGCAGTAGTAGCTTGAGCCGCGGCCGCCGTCGAAGAGGCGAGGCAATTCGAGTTTCGATTTTTGATTTGGGTTCTCTTTCGACAAGAGGTCGCGAATCTCAGCCGTCGTTTTGTCCATCGCAAGCATCTGACGGAGTTCGATCGTGATGCCGCTTCCGAGATCTGTTGCGAACGTGAGCATGCAACCCCAGCCTTTGCGGCTAGCATTGTTGCCTGGAAGCGGGCTCGGGCTGCCATCGAGGCAGCGAATCGACGAGCGATCATTCGCGTCGAGTTCTTTGTAGAATTCCTGTTTCATGTCAGGACGAGCTGCGGCTTCATCAATCGCCGCTTCGAGCGCCTGGTATTTTTCGATCGGGAAGGCATAGATCTTTGAGAATTGGGCATTCGCTTCAGCCTTTGAAACCAGAAGAACGGTCATGAGACCTAATGTCGCGGTAAGCAGTAATTTCATAAAATCCCCCTCTGAAGAGCCATTTGGAGCTCCAACTACACTCCCTCAGATCCGCCTCTGGCAAGGTGAGAGCCGGCGCTGCCTCTTTATTCAG
The DNA here is from genome assembly GCA_913776405.1 of Pseudobdellovibrionaceae bacterium. Lineage (GTDB taxonomy): Bacteria > Bdellovibrionota > Bdellovibrionia > Bdellovibrionales > JAMPXM01 > CAJYOV01. Next base: position 1,707 of record CAJYOV010000513.1, on the reverse strand, counting down.
CACGCCCGAGCGCTTGCTTGTCTCTCACCCTGGGAGTCGTTAGAACCCTGTCGTGCTCTTTAGCTGCAAAATTACCCATTCTGTCTTGGTCTCGCTCGATCGTCGCGGCGAAGATCTGACGGCTGTCTACGAAACGTGTGACTGGCCGGCAGAATTTTTGCGTGATCCGTCGAGTTGGCTAGAAGCCGATAAGATGGAGCAGCTTCTCGCAGGCCTTGAATCTGCATTCGGTAAAGGCGCTCCCTTCATTCGCGAAGTCGGCCACCAAAGCAAAGACCTTCGCGCGTGGGGAGTTCTCGACAGCGTTCTTCGCATGGTCCAAGCACCGCAAGATTTGTTTGCGCAAAGTGAGCGGTTTCTTTCTTACTTCATCAGTCCGGCTCCGCCGATCGGTGAGGTTCATCGTACATCTGACTCAGTCAGTTTTGTTTTGCCGATTTCCGAAGATCGATTCCCGCTTGTAACGGCGTACTTGTGTGCGGCCTTTGAAGCCTTGCCAACCTACATCAATAAACCGATGGCGAGCGTCACGTGGGAAGACAGTCGTGTCACAATCAAGTGGGCTGAAACTCAAGAGAGCCTCCTTAGCGACGTCGAAAAAGAGAACTCTCGCTTCACCCTGAACTCGTAAATTCAATTCTGCACAACTTAGAAACAAGCCAGAAAGAACTCGAAGAAACGAAGATGCGTTTGATCGAGTCCGAGCGTGAACTCGATCGCTTGCGCGCAAGCGGTGCGAAGCCCGGTCAAATTGTTCCGTTGGGCACAACACTCACGTCGGCGTCTCCAGAGATGCGTGCGGAACAGTCGGTCTCGACCGCGCTTCACGAGCTCTACCGCTTAGGCGATTACTTCGCTCGCGGCCAGCAACTGGTCACGATGCTTGTGGCGCAAGGTCGTCAAACGCCTCAGGTGAAAGAGGCGATGAGACGCGTCGACTGGAACTTCGTTTGCGAAACAGCGCCCGAAGTCATTCGTGGTGCCATCAAAGAACTTCAAGAGGCGCAGGTGCGCATGCGTGATGCCGCTGAACAAGCCGCGAAGACCAAGCCGAAATCCGCAGCCGCTGAAGTCTCAGAATTCCAAACAAGCTTCTTCGCGTCGCGCTGATCTCGTACGAGATCCTTGACGCAACCTTAGCCGCTAGAGACCTTAATGCCTTCATTCCTGGAGGAACAAGTGTCTGAAATTACGGCCTGCCACGCACGTGAAATTCTCGATAGCCGCGGTAACCCAACGATCGAAGTCGACGTCTTACTAGCAAACGGAGCGATGGGTCGCTACGGCGTTCCTTCAGGCGCGTCGACAGGCGCTCACGAAGCTGTTGAGCTTCGCGATGGCGGCAAGCGCTACCTCGGTAAAGGCGTTGAAAAAGCCGTAGAGCACGTGAACGAAACGATCTCGCAAGAGATCATGGGCATGAATGCGGCCGATCAAGTTGCTCTCGATCGCGTTCTTCGCGAGATCGACGGCACTCCGAATAAAGCAAAACTCGGTGCAAACGCAATTCTCGGTGTTTCGCTTGCAGCTGCGAAAGCGGCGGCGCAATCGACAGGGCTTCAGCTCTATCGCTACGTCGGTGGCTCAAACGCGTGCCGTCTTCCGGTGCCACTCATGAACGTGTTGAACGGCGGCGCTCACGCGGATAACGGCCTCGACATTCAAGAGTTCATGGTGGTCCCAGTTGTAGGTGGCAAATTCAAAGAG
>CAJYOV010000512.1 GCA_913776405.1 Pseudobdellovibrionaceae bacterium | reverse complement strand
GCCTAGTTGGCATTACCGGGCTCTCCCGCTCGGTCGCATGAGAGAAGGTTTCGACGCGCTTTCAAGAGCGTCTTTCGTATTTCTCTCAAAAACAAACCAAGCCGACAAAGACCAGTTGAACTGGATTCGCTCAGTCCTTCGCGATTTTCAGATTCGGCACAAATTCAAAATCATCGAATTTGAGTCGGGTCTTTCTGGTTTCGTCAGGCTGTCCGAGAATGATCCGGCAAATCGCGGTGAACCCAACCCCTTCAGCGAACGTCGGTCACCTCGAAAGTTTGGCGAGCTCAGCGACCCGCAGATTGAGTTATCGAAGCCGAAGGGAAATCGGCTCGTTGTCATGACCGCCATTGGGCGCCCGCACATCTTCCGACAAATGGTGGAAGCAGAGACAGGTCTTGAAGTCGCAGAAGCGTTTGAGTTTCGTGACCACCATGCCTTCACTTCGGAGGAACTCACTAGGGTCGAGGCAAAAGCCGCAAGTTTGAAAGCGCGTGCTATAGTGGTCACCGAAAAGGACGCAACGAAGCTTAGCGGCTGGCAGCCGAAGGTAAGCTGTTACGTCAGTCGGCTCACGTCGCAGCCGAACGCAGATTTTCATTCTGAAGTGCAGGAACTTTATGAAGCTATTGGTCGGCTCACTCGGTAAGGCTCTCGCCTTCGTCATTACAGTCTTGCCCCAAAGCGTGCGTCAGTTTCTGGGCTTGGCGTTGGGCCTGTTGTGGTTTGACGTCTTACGAATTCGCAGGCGCGTGGCAATAGAGAATGTGCGTATCGGATATCCGCAACTTTCTAAACGTGAGGCGACGTCGCTTGCGCGCAAGTCGCTTATTAACATGGGACGCACGATCGTTGAGTACGGTCTGATTTCGTTTTATCAAGCGAGCTTTGCGCCGCGGAACTTTACTTTTGAAGGTGAAGAGAACTTAAAGGCCGCGTTGGCAGAAGGTAAAGGCGTGATCATGCTCACGCTGCACCTTGGGAACGGGGACTTAGCGGTCGCCGAACTCTCGCGGGTGGGCTACCCGATGCATCTGATCTCAAAAGAGTTCACGACGAAGTGGCTCAACGATCTTTGGTTCGGTATGCGTGAGCGGCTTGGCACGCGATTCATCGGTGCTCGCAGAAGCTCGTTCGACATCTTGAAGGCGCTCAAAAAAAACGAGATCGTGATTTTTGTTCTCGATCAATTCATGGGTCCACCCCTTGGCGTTCGGACGCAGTTCTTCGGTAAAGAAACGGGCACGGCGATGGGTTGCGCCATCATGGCCGAGCGAACAGGCGCACCGGTTGTTCCTACGTACACCTATCGTCGTCCAGATGGTTCGCCTGTCATCGTCTTTGAGAAAGCCATACCGTATCTAGACAATGGACCTAGAGAGGAAAACATCGCTACAATGACCCAAAAGTACACTGATAAGATCGAGTCGATCGTTCGGCTTCATCCGGATCAGTGGATGTGGATTCATCGTCGGTGGAAAGAATTCCGTGATTAAACACCTTCAGGCTCTCTCACTTCTAGGTCTTTTAACTGCAGCGCTATCGAGCGGCTGTGCCTCGAAGATTTTGAACGTTGACGGGTCCGAAGACATTCTGAGCACTCAATCGGTCGACGCCGCAGTCGAAGTGAAAGAGATCGAAATCAGCTCAAGCCCATCGGGTGAGTTTGTGCGCCTTCCTGGACCAGAGCCCGTTCCGGGGGCCTTCCAGGCCACAGACAAAAAAGCGCCGAAGACTCCAAAGGCCGCAGCCGTTAGCGCGACGAAAACGGTTCTCGAGACTCGCGCGTCTCAAAGTGCTGCGATTGCGAAAGTGAGCGCTCAAAGCTCAAGCGGCGCAAGACAACCATCGATCGAAGATTCAGAAGGCTTTATCGGTCGCAGACCGCTCGTCGACCCTTTCCGCGTCGGTGAGAAAGTAACGTTGGAAGTCAGCTACTTCAAAGTCGTCGCTGGTGACATGACGCTCGAAACCCGCGGGTTCGCCGAAGTGAATGGTCGTAAAAGCTACCGCTTTGCTGGTACAGCTCATTCGACATCGGTGTTCGCGATGTTCTACGCGATCGATGACTGGTTCGAAACGTTTGTTGATTACGAAACGCTCGTGCCTCAGAGCTACTCGCTTCATGTCAAAGAGTCGAAGCAGCTACGCGAAGTTCGCACGGTTTTCGACTGGGCTCTGAAGAAGGGTCGTTACCTCGATAAAAAAATTAACTCCGAAAAAAAGCTCGAAGAGAAAAACATCGAGTGGGATATCCCGCTCTTTTCGCAAAACGTCTTCAGCGCGATCTACTACCTCCGCACGTTCAATTTGAAAGTGGGTAAGAAGATCAAGTTTCACGTCGGTCACGAAGGCAAAAATCTCATGCTAACGGCCGAAGTCGTACGGAAAGAGCGCATTTCGACAGACGTCGGCGATCTCGATTGCGTCGTC
>CAJYOV010000511.1 GCA_913776405.1 Pseudobdellovibrionaceae bacterium | reverse complement strand
CGTCCATGCCGTTTGCCGTCTTCACTTTCAGACGACCATCCTGCGGTTTGCGGCGTTCAGCGATATCGAGTCGCGACATGATTTTCAAACGGCTGGCAAGCGCAACACCGACTCCCGGTGGCGGCTGAACCTTTTCATGTAAATTGCCGTCGATACGGAAACGCACACGAAGTCGTTTCTCGTACGGCTCGATATGAATATCGGAGCACTTAACCTTGATCGCCTCAGACAGCATCGTGTTCACGAATTTAACGATCGCCGGATCGGTATCGGTCTGATCGAGAAGCTGCGCTTGAAGGCTCTGCGTGAAGTTCAAAGCGTCGTCGGAGAACTCCATATCCGCCGCGACCGAGCTCATGTCGGCGCCTTTTTCTTTTTTCGGATAGTAGCGCTCAATCGCGCGCTGGATCATCGTTTCCGGCGCTACGACCACTTCGATTTTGCACCGAGACACGAGAGCTAAGTCATCGCGCACGTACATGTTGCTTGGGTCCGCAAACGCGACGACAAGAACGTTTCCTGATTTTGAAACGGGAACGACCATGTGCTTGTCGCACACTTCACGAGGCACAGCTTTCAAAGCATCTTCATCCGGCTCGAATTGCTCGAGATCGACAGTTGCAATCGAGTATTGATTGCCAAGAAATTCCGCCATCTCTTTATCGCGAACGAAGCCGAGTTTCACGAGAGCCGAACTCAATCGACCACCGTTCGACTTTTGTTCTTTGCGCGCCTCTTCGAGTTGGCTCACCGACACCAAATTTTCTTTGACGAGCAACTCACCCAACGGCTTTTTGGCTGCAGCTGACATTGCCAGCTCCCTTCTCTCTTCCGATCTGTTTTCAACAGTTTATCTAAAGAGTGCCACTTTACGTAACTGCACGAAGGTCCGAGAGTTTTTTGCCTCACGGGTCGAGGAGACGAGCCGCGCGCGAACGCGCCTAGGTCAAACTTTGTGTGTAACGAGCGATGTCGAAGGCTGGCGGCGTCTCACCTTTTGTCGAGTAAACCGACTCAACCCAAAGTGCATCGGTGCGCGCTAGAACTTCGAAACCATTCAGAAGCTCACCGCCGACGCTCACGGCCTCGGTTTGAAGAGTCAGGCTCAAAGGAAACAGCGCGAGGTCGAGCCAGAGTCCGCCTGTTTTTAAGAAGTTGAAGTACGCGAGCTCTGCGGCGTTAGCCGCATCTTCACCCGATTCGAGCGTGTTCACCGCAACTGAGCAGATGCCGGGAAGTTGGGTCACGAGCCTGCGAGTTGTCTGTTGAAACTGGATACCGAAGTAAGATCGCTTCAAGTCCTCGACCAAAGCCGCGCTTCGTTCGTCGTCAGGGTCCGCAATGATCATGCGGCCAAACCCGATTCGAGAGAGCGCGGCAGCGACGGCGCGAGTTTTACCACCCGCTCCCAGCAAAAAAACGGAACCCGTGAAATCGACGTTGGTCACACTCGATGAGAATGTTTGCATCAGTCCGTCGACCATGAAACATCGGGGCCACCAAGCGCCGTCCTCTTTCACAAGGGAATCGGCGGTCTTAAGTGTTGCGACGCCAGCGGGAATTTGGGTCAGCATTTTTAGAACGAGGCTACCCACCTCGGGCGAAAATCGAATGGCGTCATACGTTTCTTTTGCCTTTTCGAGCACGGATTCGAGAGTGTCTTCGGTCGCCGAGAGGAATTCGCTCGATGAGTCCACGCCACACGCTCGCAGTTCCTCATTCAATTTCTCGAAGCGACGCCTGCGACTCTGAACTCGCTGTTCGAGCCCGATTTCACACCATCGCATCGAGGATCTGCCTTCCACGGGCGATGTCCGAGTGAATTTGCGCAACGAGTTCGCCTGCGGATGAAAATTTCTTTTCATCTCGAAGGCGATCGATGAAATCGATGCGGACCTCGTCGCCGTAAAGGTCGCCCGTGAAATCGAGCAAGTGGGCTTCGATGCCAACCATGCCGGCATGAACGAACGTAGGGTTTGAACCGATGTTGATCATCGCTTTGAAGTCGCCATGCCGAGTTCGCGCCCAACCGCAGTAAACACCGCTTGAAGGCAACGTCTCGGCCGTCGTTCTCACGTTGGCTGTTGGAACTCCAATCGTGCGACCGCGACCTGCACCACGCTCCACTAAACCGCGAACGTAAAACGCGCGACCGAGAAGCGAATTTGCAAGCGCGACCTGACCAGCTTCGAGCGCTAGGCGAATGCGAGTGGACGAGCAAATTTCTGAACCGACTTTGACCGGGGGTATCACTTCGACTTTGATACCGAGCTCACCGCCGCGAGTTTTCAAATAGTCGATCGACCCTTTTCTTTCAGCGCCGAAACTAAAATCGTAACCGACGATCAGATTCTTAGGCGAAAACGGCCGATAGACCCACTCCGTCAGATACCGTTCGGCCGGAACTTGGGAGAACTCACGTGAAAAAGGTTCAACCACGAGGATGTCGATACCAGCCTTGGCTAATTGATCGCGCTGATCCTCGAAGTCGAAAATTCGGGTGAGCTTGCGGTCGGGGTAAAGAACTTTCACGGGATGCGGCTCAAACGTCATGACGACAGAGGGAATTCCTTGCTCGCGGGCGAGACTGACGACCCGGGAGAGCAGCGTTTGGTGGCCCAAATGGACGCCGTCGAAGTTCCCGATCGTAAGAACCGAGCCAGAAGCGGGACTTTGAAGTTCGCGAATACCTGAGAGGAGTTGCACATCCCTAAATTACCAAAATTCGCCTGGGGAAGCGTTGATAAATTGGGGTTCGGTTGCTACATTGCGT
>CAJYOV010000510.1 GCA_913776405.1 Pseudobdellovibrionaceae bacterium | reverse complement strand
GTTTTCAACATCGGCAATGTTCGACGTACGATTTCGTTGATTGAAATCAACACTTGCTTCTGATCGCTCTCGCCTTTGGAGAAGCTTAGGAGATTCTCGATGATTTTCTGCGAGCGTTCAGCCGCCTTTTCAACTTCAGAGATATCGTCTTTCAGAGTTCCGCCTTCAGGAACTTCCGCTTTCAAAACTTGCGCGAGGGACCGAATACCTGTGAGCGGATTGTTCAGCTCATGAGCGATGTTGCCCGCAAGAAGACCCACGGCCGCCATCTTTTCACTTTGGATCATGCGGCCGTGTAATTCGCGTGACGCTGTCACATCCACGTAGTGATTGATCACGTTGGTTGAAACCTGATCATCGTTCAGGCGAATCGGATACGAATGCACGTTGAAGATCTGATGCCCGCGCCTGACCTGACCACTCTGTGGTTGGCCCGTCTCGAGCGCCTTTGCCACGGGACATCCACGGCAGATCGCTTCAGATTCTGCGAAAACTTTGTGACAAGAAAAATCATAGCCGCGCTCGTTGGCTGGCTTGAGCGCAAAGTGGCGATTCGCTCGCACATAAAGAAAGTCGATATCGACAATCGCAATCGGGTCTTTGATGCCGTCAAAGGTACTTTCCCATTGAACGGACGTCCACTTGAGATGGTATTCGAGCAAGATGCGATCTAGCGCGATTGAAAGAGGCTGCAAGCGTTCCGAAATGAAATTCAAAAACGGTTCAATCTTATCGTCCGAAAGGGCGTGCTCAAAAAACAGCGTTGCCGGCGCTTCTCCCGAAGCTTCCGACGCAATCGCACGTCGCTTGAGCGGAATCGCTAAAACTTTTACGAAGGGGCGACCGAATTCGTTCGCAAGGTACACCCGGTCTTCGTGCTCGTTCACTCGCATGCGCGGGCGCGGCGACCACATCTGACGAGCTTCACGTTCGACAACCTGTTTCCCTTGAAAGAAGATGATAACTGGCGTTTTGTCCGCGACCACGTAGGCAAGAACCGGCGAACGCAGCTCGTGAAAACTTTTGAGCTCTTTGCGAACGAGGCTTAAGAGTTCGTCGACCGATGTCAGGTTTGAAAGGTCCTTGATGAATCGAACGAGATCTCGAACATGCGACAGCTTTTTCTCAGCTTCGTCTTTACTCGATTCTGCGTTGGTGGTTCGTTCAACGACGAGTTGCTCGAGACCCGACGTTAGAAGTTCGAGCTGTTTGTTTTGAGAACTGACTTCACGCAACAAACCCGTCTGAGTCATCTTGAGTTGGTGGTGTTCAACCGCTTTGGTGACATCGACAAGAAGCTGTTCATTGTCCCAAGGCTTCGACACAAATCGAAAAACATGGCCGCGATTCACGGCTTCTTCGAGAACCTCGATCTGCACGTTGCCTGTAAGCAGAATGCGGCTTGCAGCGGGCGCCTTTTCTTTTGCGAATTCAAGAAGGTCGACCCCGCTTGAAGCTTGAAGTCTTTGATCGGCGACAATGACGGCGTAGCCACCCTGTTGGATCAGATCGCGCGCCGACTTCGCATCGGCAACCGTCACAAGTTCCCACGGACTCGTGCGAAACAAGCGCCGCGCCGAATCCAGCACGTTCGCGTCGTCATCAATCCAGAGAATCTTGTACATGACCCGTATTCTGGTGCGAAACGCCGTCCGGCACAAGGCGCACTCGCCCGCTACTAGGGGCGGATAACTCGAGAGCCAGGCTTAGGTCCAGCGACTAGCGAGACGCTGCTGTTCTTTAAGATTTCGAGAATGTGGCGTGAGTGGCGACAGTGCCACTAGAGGTTGTCGTGAGCAGCAGTCTCACGATGAGAAGAGTCCGCCTGCTTCCGCTCAAGTTCGAGAGTGGCCGCTCCGAGCAATACCTGTCTGTCTGATAGGAGAGGATCCCCCTGTGTTGCGTCTTCCTTCGCGGTTCAAAATGCGGCGACCAACGCTTCTTCTGCTGCTCGTGGCCGTTCTTCCTGTCGCATTTCAAAACTGTGGCCAGTTCACTGCAGGCGACGCCCTCTCTTCTTTAGGGAGTCGCGGCTTCAGCGCACCGGTCGCTGGTTCCGCAGAATCTCCGTCGCTCCTTGCTTGCTCAACGTCATTGAATGGGACGTCCGAAACGGGCTTTCGGCGGCTTACAAAATCCGAACTTGTCGCCAGCCTGACAGACTTATTTGGAGCCAATGTTCTGACTTCAGCGGCCGTTCAAAAGGCGATTGCACAAATCCCAGATCAAGCGGCGCCCACTGGCCAATTCACAACCTTCGATAATTCAATTCCCGACGTTACGGGGCTTCTCGAGACGTCGCAAGCCATCGTCGATCAGGTTTTTGCTTCTTCGAGCGCGATCAATTCAACACTTGGCGGTTGCGGAGCTGATGAAGATATCTGCCGGCAAAGTCTCGTAACGAAGTTTGCTTACCGTGCCTGGCGTAGACCTCTTTCGACATCGGAAGCGAACGAGATGATCGGCCTTGCGAAATCCGTTGGTGGCACCGAAGGTCTGAAGATCGGTGTGATGAGAGTGCTTCTCTCACCCTACTTTCACCAACACGTCGAGATCGGTGAGAGCGCGTCAACCGAAACGAATCGAATTCGTCTAACGCAATTTGAGATCGCCTCACGTTTGTCATTTCGACTGACAGGAACTTTGCCTGACGCCGTTCTCTTAGGCGAAGCTGCAGCAGGTCGCTTGAACTCACTTTCGAGCTTGGACATTCAAGCCGATCGTCTCTTGCAGACTCAGTCCGCGAGGAGCCTTTGGGGGCTTTTCTTCGACCGCTGGCTCGAACTTTCTTCAACCGTTGATCCAACGCAAACCACGGCTAACGAAATCGGAATTTCGGCTGACAATCTCAAAGCTGAGACACGGGCGGAATTTTTAAAATTCGTCGATTACATCATCTTTGATAAAAAAGGCTCGTTTGGCGATCTCTATACAGATACGACCGTTTTTCCGACAACAGACAGATTAGCAAAACTCTTTGGACTTCCGCGAAGTGACATGGCCGTGACAAGTTCAAGTGGCTTCGCGGGTCTTCTGTTGAGACCGGGTATTTTGATGTCGGCTAGCACTGACACGAATCCGATTCTTCGTGGCATCGAGATCCGGCGAAAGTTTCTCTGCTTGAAGCTGCCAGCCCCCTCTGCCGCAATCGTCAACGAGCGCGCCGCCGCGATCGGGAAGTTCAGTCACGAGATGTATTCATCTCGCGAAAGAGCCGCACGTGCGACGTCTGAAGCTCGGTGTGCCAGTTGTCACCAACAGTCGAATCCACTCGGCTTCAGTCTCGAAGGGTTCGGGCCGTTGGGGCGGCCCCGCAGTGAAGAATCAGTCTATTCGAACTCAGGCGCTGTAACCCTTAAGCACGCGCTCGACACCTACGTCGACAATCTCAATATCAGCCAGACTCTAACTCCCTCAGCGAATGCGAGCGAGACGGCTCTCCGAGTTTCAAAAAGCGCGATGGCCAAAGAGTGTTTCTCACAACGCTTAGCTGAAGCGATTCGTTTACGCCCGCTCAACGAACGAGACAACTGCGCGACAAATGAGTTACGCACGTCACTTCAATCCGGCCGACCGATACTTGAGGTCCTTCGCAAAAGTGTTGTGACCGACGCGATTTTCTGGAAGTCCACCGATGGAGTTCAACAGTGAAATACAACCCGATAAGCCGTCGCATGTTTTTACAAGGAAGTTTAGGCACGTTTGCAATTCCACTTCTGCCTTCGCTTCTTACGCCGCACGAAGCGAAAGCCGCAGCGACCGCACTTCCGAAATACATTCACGTGAATTCACCTTGGTGTATTCCCCGCGAGCACACATACCCCCTTTACTTGAATCCGGACCCGATCTATCCGCAACCTGCGGGTACGAACCCGAATTCGGTCCCGTGGATTGTTAAAGATGCAGATACGAAGTACCAGTCACTCGCTAGCATCATCGCCTTTCAGGGCCAGATCTCCTTTGTTTTGGACTCGAAGTGGAATCCGTTTGCGTCGCGAATGAACCTGGTTACCAATGCCGCCGCCTACATGGCGGACAATAAATTTAATGCGAGCATTTCTGCGTGTGCCTCGTCCGATCAATTTGGAACGACCGGCTCTCCGAACGGAAACGGGCCCGCGAAAGGCTATGCCTACAGCGTGGACTGGCTGCTCGAGCAAGCGTTGTACCGCTCAACTAAAAGCGCGCCGATTCCAACGCTGAGAGTGAATCCCGGAAATGACACCGAGTTCGAGACGTTTTCTGGTTTCTGCTGGGGCACATTTAACGGCGTCGATAAACGCATACCGATGATTCGCACGATCGCGAAACTCGCAAGCGCTCTATCGGCCGCAGGCGAACCTTCAACGAAAAATCCAACTCAAAATGCAAACCGACTCTCTCTCATCGATTCGGTACTAGGCGATTTCAAAACGCTGATGAATCACCGCCGCGTTTCCGCTGTCGATCGCCAGCGTCTATCTGACGCCGCTGATCTCTGGAGAAACGTTGAGTCCGGCCTCAAAAATGGAACGGCAGCGATGTGCAAAGCACCGCAGCTGAATGCGAGCGAAACGAACTGGCGACTTATTCATCAAATGGCGATGGATGCCGTAGCCTACGCGCTCGCTTGTGGGCTTACAAGAAATGTAGCGTACGGATTGATTCAAGCCGGTGACGCAAAATACGACATGACTGGCATGTCGGACTCTCGCGTACCCGGCGCGAGTTCACCCGCCATCACAGATCCGTTCTTTTCTCAGGATTTGCGTTGGCGTAGCAACATGATGACTTACTTCCTCTCACGTTTAGATTCCGTGAGCGACGAATCAGGTCAGAGTCTTTTAAATTCAAGCTTGCTGATCTGGGCACACTCGACCAGCAAAGGCACCCACGGCATGCTGGGCCACACGCTGATCTCAGTGGGTGGAGCGAACGGCAAACTTGAAACTGGCTGGCATATCGACGCCGGTGCAGCACCCGTGAACCGGTTTCATCTTACGAACATGTTGGCTATGGGCTTGAAATTGAGCGATATCGAGAAAAACGGGCGCGCGGGGTACGGCGAGTTCTCGAGCAATACCATCTTGGCCGCAGGTGGAAATGCGACGGGCGAACACGACTATAAAGAAAATGATCCAACGAAGCGCGCTTACGATTACTCCAAGCGCACCTACTTCTTTAGCGATGCTGAAAAACGGAAGCCGTTCACCTATTTAAAGGCGTAGGCGTACTTCCGCTTTCAAGCCGCGCGCGATTGGAGGACAGCGTCGACCGTCGACTTCCAGCTGTGCAGCGCGCTGGTGAGCTCATATTCGAGAAGGTCCGAAACGAGAACCACATCGGATTTCGAGTAAGCGCCGCTGACTTCAACGATCACGTTCGTGATCTGGCGTTCAGACTCGGCCCACTGGCTCGCGTTCTGAATCGGCGCGCCGATGCCCGCAGCAGCGCCGCGGATTTGGACCAAGGCTTCAACAAACCATTGGCAGCCGCCAATGGTTTCATCGAATTTCTTCGAAGCAGAGGCTTTCTCGCCCGCTCGCATGAGTTCCGAAGTCGCAAGCGCTGCCGCTTCGATCTGCGGGATCATCTCGATCGCCGATTTCAGAGCTTGCGTGATCAAATCCCCTGGCTTGTTTGTTTGAACAGAGAGCTCGTAAATCTCTTCACGAGTGCTTTCTGCGTAACGAACTTCGTCTTGCTCATTTAAGACGAGCCCGTTTACAGAGATCTCACAGATCACTTCACCGCGTGATGAGAAGTCGGCTTCGAGTTCCGCAATCATCTGGCGGAGCGTTCCGCAGTTTCCGAAGCGCTGCGCGATTTCAGATTTCGTCCAGGCCGATGTGGTCATGCTTTTCTCCGAGAGTCGTGTAAAGGTTTAAGACTTCACCCAGCCGTGAATGAATCGATTTAGTTGCCGCAACGAGATCTTCCATGGGCATCGGGCCTAAGCGCGAACGCTCAACTCGAAACCAACGAACAAAGACGCCGCATTCTGGCACGAGTTTAACGACTGTCTCCATGACCTCGTCTGCGCGATCGAGAATCGAAGCCGCTGTTTGATCCGTCGGTCTCTTCTTCAGAACGGCGAGCTGTTCGATCGCGACTTGATTGACCTCAAGTAAGCGCTGGCTTGCGAGCTCAAACATTTCTGTCTGCGGCTCCGGGAATTCCGCGCCCATGTAAATCGCTTGAAGAAGCTTCCACTCAAAACTTTGAGGTTGAGCTCGCAGTTCGGTGTAAGGCGCGTTGCGCTCAGTCACCTTCAGGGCCGCCGCGTAAGGCGTTCGACCCGTGATGAGAGCCACGGCTTCGCGAACGATGTCGTCTGCCGAGAATGAATCTTCATTGTCCATGACGAGAACGCGACTGCCCTGAGAACGAGGGCCAGTTTCCCAAACCGAGACCATCGGGAAACTTAAATTCAAAACGCGCGTGTTTGTCATCGACGCCATTTGAACGGGAGCGCTGTCGCCGCCGATGACGAGCCGGGCGCCGCGAACGATCTCAAAAACTTCTGATATCGAAGTGCGACCGACGAAATTTAGCGGCTTCCGTTCCGTGGCCACATCACAGATTTTTTCCGCAAGTTCTGCTTCATCAGAACTTCCAACCAAGATCACTTGGCTTTGCGTCTTCGAGAGAAGTCCTTCGACGACGTCTTTCCATTTGCGCCAGCTAAGCGTCTTCGCCAAATCGCTTGCTCCGACGTGAACTAAAATCGAATCTTTGCCAGCTTCGCTCACAATTGGGCACGTGACACCGCGAGGAGACTCGGTGAATTCCCAATCCCTTCGCTCAAGCGTCACATCTGCCACTGCGGCGAACAAGTCCGTGACGTGAAGACGATTGCCGTTTCCGGGGCCGACTTGACCGAAGAAATAAGCACTCGAATCGTCAGGGATAGCCATGAATCCGTCATCAAAACGGGTGTAACCCCGAACTTCCGTTTTTTGCGCCGAGATCTCTTTGACCAACGAGGCCGAGAAATCCGAAAAACTTAAGTTGATGATCTGATCGAATTTTAGATTCTTCAACTCGCTGACGATACCGCCGAGTTTTTCGAGCGAAAGATCGAGATCCGGTTTTTCATCGAGCAGCGGTGCTACGATTGCTTTTGTATCGAACGTCCAGAAACGATCGACCGATGAGGTCATCGAGGCCATGGTTTTAGCCGCAGCAGAAAACGCGTTCCGCGTGAGCAGGTGCAACTCTGCATCTGGATTGAGACGCTTCAGCGCATTGAGTGTTGGCCACGTCTGAAAGATGTCTCCCAGTCGCG
>CAJYOV010000509.1 GCA_913776405.1 Pseudobdellovibrionaceae bacterium | reverse complement strand
GAAGTCGCAATCGAAGACCGCCCGCGACGACACTGACCACCGCGAACGGTGCGATAGGAGTCATGCGAATTGCAGTCACGGCGGCCAATCCCCCACGGTTCATCTGGCGCGTTATCTGGCGCGAGATTTTCTGAACGAGAGGTCGGTGTAGAAACTGACTTCTCGAATACGACCAATACTGCCCGACCCAATACAAGATTTGGGCTGCTATCACGCCACCTGTGAGGCTCACGCAGAGTGCGACCACGGGTGGAAAGACAAACGCGAGCCCGACGAACATAGCGGTGATTGGCACGAAAAGAAAGCAGCCAGCGACCATGCTCAAAAGCACAGCAGGTATGGCCCAGGGTTCCTGTCGAAATGATTCAATCCAAGCTGCGATTTTCAAAGGGGACCACGAGCGCACCCACGACCACGAATCGTCTAGGGCTTGAAAGATTCCTGGTAGAAGCCTGACGACGAGCGCAAAAAGGGCCAACGCGATCACCGCCTGGAGTGTTCGGCTTCGCAGTTTCTTAAAGAACCACCTGCGAATTCCATGGGGCGCAGACGGATCAATCCATTGGCGAGGTGGCGCCACGTTTGCGACCCATTCAGGCACATGCGGCTCGAGCGGCATCAAAGTTCTCTCGCGTCCGACGAACGAGTCCACTGTATCGACGAGAGACCCATTTAAGAGAAAACGTGCATCGAACTCGGCAGGCTCGATGTCTAGGTGTTCACCCAAGAGTTCTCGGCGCAAACGAGCGATCGATGCGACGACGTCAGGGCGACCTTTGGCCTCAATTGAGAGATCGCATTCGGTATCGAGGCCCATGCTTCGGCTGTTCATATTCGCCGAACCGATTCGGACAAATTGATCGTCGATGATTGTGACCTTCGAGTGAACCTTAACGTAGTCGTCGCCAATGTCCGGCACGATTGGACAAAAGCAACGAAATCGATCGAAGTGATCGGCCTGTTTCAAGAGCCTGAGCGCTTGGCTCCTGAGAAGCCCCATCGTGCCCTCTTCGATCCAACCGGTTTGATCTCGTGGCAAAACGAGAACGACTTCTGGCCCGTCGGTCTCGCGCAGCCGTTTTGCAATCGCTTTTGCAATTAGCGGCGAGGTGAAATATTGATTCTCGAAATAGATAAAACGCTTTGCGGTTCGAATCGAATCGAGAAATAAGCGTTCGACCTCGAAGACCGGCTTGCCTTTGTGCAGAGGCTCCGTTCTTGAGAGACCGACCTCGACGTTTTCAAGATCGATTCTCGCACTTGGCGGCCACGCCGCTTGCACAGCTTGTTCGGGCTGTTTTAGATGTTCGCCGGTGGCGTTTAACCACCGTTGTCTGGCGAGATTTCCTAGGTGAGCGGCGGTCTCCCCCTGCACGCACATCTGCACATCGTGAAAGGGGCCGTAGAGATGCCCGCCCGGATCGACGCGTCTTAGGTCGTCTGCTTTGTGCTCGGGCGTGTCCCAACGTCTTTGCGTCAGATCAAGCCCGCCCGAAAAGGCGACGCGATCGTCAACAACAACGATTTTTTGGTGGTGGCTCGCAAGCGCAGGATGTTCTTTATCGAGCACGTATCGGACGCGAGTCGATCGCTTGTTTAACGTCGAAAACCGAAGCGACGGAAAGGCTTCGCGCTCAAGCAGATAGATAAACGAAAAGTCCCAGCTCAAGACCGAGACGCAAAGATCGGGTTTTTGATCGACCAGAAACTGGACAAACTCTCCAAGCGGCGCCGTTCCACGAATTTTCCAAACCTCTGGAAAGCGAAAATTAAATTGTGAATCATCTGGAAGCGGTAATTCGGTGCGCGTGTCGGTGTCCCACCCGAGAATCAGAATCTGCTTTTCTGCACGAGCGAGCGCCTCCGCGAAGCATTGAAAAAAGCGGTCCGCATCGATAAGAAATGAAATACGGTCGGCGTGCGAGAGGCTCTGCACGTTGCGGCCTAATTTAAAAACGCTCTTCCTTGTGGCAATAGCGCGATGGAGAGCGCGCGGCGTCTTTTTGAGTCGGTGAAGGCTCAGCGATAGAATTGATCCGCTCTTTCGAGACGGTGCGGGCTCGTGCACATCCATCGAGTTTATTTTTTGAAGAGCTG
The DNA here is from genome assembly GCA_913776405.1 of Pseudobdellovibrionaceae bacterium. Taxonomy (GTDB): domain Bacteria; phylum Bdellovibrionota; class Bdellovibrionia; order Bdellovibrionales; family JAMPXM01; genus CAJYOV01. The sequence goes on along the minus strand of CAJYOV010000509.1, from coordinate 3,931 downwards.
TGACTCTCCGTCAACTTCTGAGGTCTAGGCGCACCCGGCCATGAACAAACGAAGACAATCCGCCGCAATTTCGAGTTGGAATCTGCACGCGGACTTGATGAGCGCACGACGTCGAATAGATTAACGTAAGTGTGGGAGGGCTTATGAAACTACAGACACCGACAAGCAGCCGTCAGTCCCGCATTAGACCCACTTCCGTTTTAGTAGCGCCCTTTGCGGCGTTGAGCTTACTTGCGCTCGTTTTCACAGCTAGCGTCGGTCGCGGTCAATCGGACCCAGCTGCGCGCAGAGCCCTTGGCTCGCGCGTTGAACGTGGATCGACAGATCTCACGTGCCAGCTGAGCTCGTTCTTCTCCTTCGACGGCTCCGACAACGTCGGCGCAACTTTGAGAACAGAAGGCCGCGGGCTTCTCACTTGCAAAAACGATCAGGGCTTTACGACGGAGCTACCGGTTTTTGCTGACCTCGAGGCTCGCGTCACTCAAAACATCGCCAACTCTGGCGAGCTCTCGTTCTCTGCGAACTCATCGGCCTTCATCATTCCACGTGAGGTGAGCCAACTCCAAGATCGCTACGATGTACGGCCATTTTCTTGGAACGATCCGGCTTCATCGAACCCGGCTCTTCTTTTCCGCGGCGACAAGCATGACCTTGTCATCGAGATGAAACTGACATCATCGACCCAAGCTCTCAACCGCATTGAGATTACGAGACTGAACTTGCGTTTCGACGACTCGGCGCCGACTTTGAGTTCGAATTACTGACTTCGAATGACTGCCCAGGATTACCGCGCTTTACGCGAGGCTCTTCTTACGAGTGAGCGCTTTCAATGATTTGACGGCGACTTCGATCGCAGGCTGCTCGACATCTGGTGCAAATGTGACGCCCCAGAAAAAAGCAAACAACGCTTGGCGCTCGATCTGATCTAGGTGCGGGAAAAGAAGTGCGAGCTTCTTGTTGTATTCGCCTTCGAGAGCGCGCAGGCTTTCGCCGATTTCGGTCGGTCGGCTGCGGTGAAGGAAGTAGAAATTGATCAGCGAAGGCGACTCATGAGTCAATTGGCGTGAGCGAATAAGCGCCTTTGTCCAATCCCCTGTTCGCCATTGCTCCATTCGCTCTGTGTCGACGCCGATCAATTGTTCGCCGATCACGCGAACGGCTTCTTGCAAAATCGCAGTCTTCGAGCGACCAAAATGGTAGTAGATCAAGGATCTAGTGATTCCGGATTTTCGCGAAAGTTCCGACATCGTCCATTTCAGATGCCCTTTTCGAAAATCCAAATCGAGCGCGGCGTTGAGAACTTTCCAGAAGGTTTGATCGCGGTCACGTTTTGCCATGCCCTTCAATGATAGGCACAAGCACTTAGCGATGCCAACTCGTTAACGCAACGAAACAGAAAGCGGGCCTGACGCGATGTCTGTTTGCAGGGCTCGGCTGAACGCTTGCGCAACGGGCCCTGGCCGACCCGAGACCTTTTCCCATCGCTTGGCCGTCGAACTCCCGCACGCCGATACAATCTAGTGTTGTTCCGAAAAAAAAGGCTTCTTTCGCCTTCAGTACTTCACTCGGCTTAAACTTTCCGTGAGACACGGTGCGAATCCGTTTTTTGAGTTCGGGATCTTCGGAAGCAAGTTCCATCGCGCGAGTGAGCGTGATCCCGCGCAGAGTTCTTTCGAAGCCCGGTACTAGAAGAGTATCGTCGTCGGTTAAAATTGCGAAATTTTCGGTTGAACCTTCCGCGATAAAGCCCGCTTCATCAAGTGACACCGTGAAATCCAGTTTCGAGTCGACCGCTTCTTTCTTCAGCATCACGTTCGGAAGGTAATTGCAGCTTTTCACTGTCGCGAAAAAACCTTCTTTCACTTGATACCGACTCGTTTTCGCGGACACACCCGCTTGATATTTAGATTCTGTCGGCGGCGTAAAAGGCGTGATCACCAAGTAGGTTTGAGCACCAACACTTTCGTACGGATTGGTCGTAAATCCACCGGGGCCGCGAGAAACGTAGTAGCGCAGCAAACACGTATCGAGATTCGACGCGCGAGTCGTTTCAATCGCAATTTCGCGTAAACTTGGGGGAAGTTCGAGACCGATCTTGGACGCCGACACACGCATTCGGTCCAAGTGACGATCGAGTGTATAGATCTTACCTCTTGCGCACTTCATCGCCTCGAAGACGGCATCACCTCTGTGGAATCCGTGATCGTCGATCGGCACCATCATCAAATTTGGATCGGTCGTAATCCCACCTAGCCAGCTTGAATACATCGCAGCATAGTTGCGCGACGGGTGCTTGTGACGGTTCAGATTCTGAAGAGCTTCTGTTTCGGAGAGAACTTTGATCGCGGGAATTTCTTGTGCCATTTGAGTTCAGGGTAACAAGCCGCTCCGTTCATTGCTAGATTGCCAGACCGCAAACCTTCGCCCACAATCAAGCACATGACATTACTTCAAGCACTCATTCTTGCCGTCGTGGAAGGTCTCACGGAGTATCTACCGATCAGCTCAACAGGCCACTTGATCATCACGTCTTGGCTCATGGGCATCAATGAAAACCCCTTCGTCAAAGACTTCACCGTCATCGTGCAATTTGGCGCAATTCTTTCGGTTTTGGTTCTTTACTGGCGCCGGTTCCTGACGGGTGTGCCGTTCTACACAAAGCTGCTCATCGCGTTTCTCCCGGCAGCGGGTCTCGGCTTTTTGCTGAAGAGCAAAATCGATCTCTTACTCGGCGATGTACGCGTGGTGGCGCTGGCACTTATCGTCGGCGGTCTCGCTCTCATCGGGATCGACCGGGTTTTCGCAAAACAGGAAAAGCGGCTAACGGAAACCGATAGCGGTCACATCGAGAGCCTGACTTACGTCCAGGCTGCGCTGATCGGCATGATTCAGTGTTTGGCATTTATCCCCGGCGTCTCCCGATCGGCATCGACGATTATCGGCGGTCTCAGCGTAAAGCTCACTCGTAGAGCCGCAGCCGAATTTTCATTCTTCCTTGCGGTTCCAACGCTCACGGCAGCAACAGGTTATAAGCTTCTCAAAATCGTACCAACATTAACCGCCGACCAAGTTCCGATGCTCCTGATCGGCAACCTCGTCGCTTTCGTGGTAGGCTGTCTTGCGATTAAAGGGTTTGTCGGGTTCTTAACTCGTCGTGGCTTCTTTATCTTCGGCGTGTATCGCGTTTTAGTCGGCGTCGCGATTCTCTTAGCGCTCGCCTTCGGGAAAGAAATGAGAATGCTGTGAGTGATGAAAGATCTCAGCCCGAGTTTATCCTCTTCTTTGACGGTGTTTGCGGCCTCTGTAACACGTCGGTAGATTGGCTGCTCGCACGAGATCACGCTCACCGTCTCGCTTTTGCCCCTCTTCAAGGAGAAACAGCCGCGCGGCTTTTACCTCAAACGGATCGAGAAAACTTAGACACCGTGATCGTTTGGGACCGCGGAAATCTCTATCGCCGTTCCGAAGCCGTCTTCCGTGCCGTGCAACTTCTCGGTCCCGGCTGGAATCTCTTGATCGCAATTCTTAATTTCATTCCCACGCCTATTCGGGATATCGTTTACCGAGCTGTCGCCGCGAACCGGTACCCCGTATTCGGGAAACGCGACACGTGTCGATTGCCGACCAAAGAAGAACGAACGTTTTTCTTGGATTGATTGGTGACTGGCTGACTGAGTCACTGTCTGAGTGACTGACTGGGTGGCGAAGCTGCCGAGTTCGCCGCGTTCTAAAATTTTTAGGGAGATAAATGTTTATGACACCCTCTCACTTTTCTCTTTCTCTCTCGAGTCGCGTGATTGCAGTATTGACCGCATCTGTCTTGGGGCTCTCGGCGTGTGTCAGCGCCGATAAAAAAATCGCTTCAAAAGAACCAAACCAAGTTTTCGTGCTGGGCTCTCTTCATGCATTTTTTCGAAGTCGGTCTTTATGT
>CAJYOV010000508.1 GCA_913776405.1 Pseudobdellovibrionaceae bacterium | reverse complement strand
CATGACGTCACGGTCGTCTGGATGGACGTTAGACTGAAGCGTGGCTCTCCTTCCGTCGAAGGAGTGAGGATCGATGCCCCAGAGCCTGAGCATCTCGTTAGACGCAGTGACATGGTCGTTGGCGACGTCGACTTCCCAAGAGCACAAACCGGCCGACTGCAGTGCAAACGCCAGCCGTTCGTGGCTCTCCTGAAGATCGTAATCGACACTCAAAGTCGCCAAACTCGTCGCCCTTCGTCTTAGTGAACTTTGACGATATCGGGCGCCCGCGTCTGGATCAACCTCTTAGCGTGAGACGCAGATCACGCGCTTTGCGTAAAAAACGCGGCCGCTTGTGTACTCGCTATAACGCTTAGTTTGCATGCTTCCGATTGTGAATTGCCAAGCGCTAGTGTTCGGAACTTCATCTGGCATAGACGGCTTGCGAGTGCTCGTCCAAAAAGCGGTGTCGCCATCTTCGAACTCGAACAACCGCAGAAACTCCGTTACGCCGGAATCTGTTAATCGCGGAAGATTTGCGCCACCGAAAAAAGGTCGCTCGATGATCGAATTTGGAGCTAGACGGTCGATGGCCCGAAGGAGATCGGCAAAATCGTAAACCGTAGGCACTTCGAGCCCGAGCGATTCGCACGCCTCTTCAGCCAACTCAGCGCGTGGCGCACAATCTCGCCGATCAGGAGCGCGATCGCACTCAAGCGGATACGCGTTCGAAAGAACTGTGTATGTCCGTCCCGCGAAAGCTACGGTCGAAGCAACTTCGGGGCTCGACTGTGCTTGCGCGACGTTCACGAACGTCAGAACCAGGCCAAGCGTGAGGATTGATTTCAGCATTTTTGCATTCATCTGCGGTCTCCATCCATTTCTGAGAATCATCAAACGAATTGGTGAATACCAGCTTCTCTGTCCTTGATCTCGTCATTGGAGCGCTTGCGTTCAAGACTCGACCTCGTCACCATAGTTTTTCAACAAGTCGACCTGATTGCTTTGGCGGGACCCCTTGAAGAAAGCCCTGAACGTCTTTTTCATCTTCTTAAAGCTCGGACTGACGTCATTTGGTGGGCCTGTCGCACATCTGGGCTATTTCCATCGTGAGTTCGTCGCGAAACGGAAGTGGCTTGAAGAAGATAGCTTCGTCGAGCTACTCGCGCTTTGCCAGTTCTTGCCCGGTCCCGCAAGTAGCCAGCTGGGAATGGCCATTGGATATCAACGCGCCGGCGTTATTGGCTCATTCGCTGCTTGGTTCGGATTCACGTTGCCTTCTGCTCTCTTGATGCTCGGATTTGCTTACTGGATGCCCGCCCCTACGAGTCCAACGCAAGCCTTCGTGATCCACGGCTTAAAGATCCTCGCGGTTGCAATAGTTCTAGACGCTGTCCTCAGCTTGGGTCTTAAGTTCTGCCGGACTTTCAAAACACTAGGCATCGCTATCATCTCGCTATTAATCAACCTCGCTCTCAACTCTGGCTTGGCGCAGATTGCAACGCTCGCGCTTGCGGGCTGTGTTTCGATTTTATTGTTCCAGCAAAATGAAGCGATGAACCTCTTGGTGGGTCCGCAAAAAGTTTCATTCGAACGAAATCCAAAATCACAAAAGCGGTTCGCGATCGTAAACCTGATTTTTTTTACGATCGCCCTAATCGGACTTCCCGCGCTCGCGAGCGCGACAGACTCGACAGCGCTCAAGTTATTTAATGGTTTCTTCAGAGCAGGCGCGCTCGTATTCGGTGGGGGCCACGTTGTCCTTCCACTGCTTAAAGCAGAAGTTCTCAATCACGGGTTAATGACACAAGAAACTTTCATGGCGGGCTACGGAGCAGCGCAAGCGATGCCTGGGCCGCTTTTTTCGTTCGCAACCTATCTAGGTGCTGTTTCTCTGCGTTCGCCGAGTGGAATTATCGGCGCAGGCCTGTCGACGATCGCCATTTTTCTACCGTCCTTTTTTTTGATCTTTGGCGTGCTTCCGTTCTGGAATCAGCTTCGCTCGCTTCCAAAACTGCGCAGCGCGCTTATCGGCCTGAACGCGGCAGTCGTCGGCCTTCTCGCTGCCGCGTTCGTCAATCCCGTTTGGGCGAGCGCGATCAACTCGTACGAAGATCTAATCGTTGCTGTTCTTTGTTTGGCGTGTCTCAAATCGAGACTCGTCTCGAGTTTTCTAGCTTGAAGCCGATAACTTAATCACTCATGCCCATTGCCAAGCGTTCGCGCGCAATTCACATCTCGGTGCTATGTTTGTTTGGCATATTGCTGACGATTGGCTTTCAAAACTGCGGGCAATTTCGAGCCACGCCGACGTCGACCGCTGCGTCTTTGACTTACAACGGCCTCACGATCTTTGACCCCGACGCTGGCATCACCTACTCGGAGCCGATTGCTCCGAAAGGTCAATTTTCATCAGGTTATGCGCACTCGTGTGCTGTGATTGCTGGCGATGCTGTGTGCTGGGGCGCGAACGACTACGGCCAAATCGGGGATGGGACGAAGACTTCGACCGGAGTGCCCAAGAAGATCCTCGTTGGTGGCGTCACCTTCGTCACCACGACAAATGAAATAAATCATCGCACGTGTGCCATTCAAGATGGCGCCCTTTTCTGCTGGGGCTCGAACCTTGGCAAGGTCATCGATGCCAACCCGGGCGACGTTCCAACACCGAAACGTCTGATCGACTCAGGTGTCACTGCTGTTTCAACTTCCGGCAAACAGATCTGCGCGGTCGTGAATGGATCCGCGAAATGCAAAAACGGCGTGGAGGACTTCACGACCATTCTCGAAGCTGACGTGGACGCCATAGCGGCATCGCAGGCGGGTGCTTGCGCCATCGTGAAAGGCTCAGCGTATTGCTGGGGTGAGAATGCGACTGGCCAAGTCGGAAACGGAACAACTGCTAATGTCGCCTCACCCGTTCGTGTCCTCGATAACGTCCAGCTTCTCGTGAAGAATGGATACCAAACCTGCGCCATCGCAAACTACTCTCTCTATTGCTGGGGGCGCGACAACTACAACATTGGTTCAAAACCATTACTGAAACCAGTTGAACTCATTCACGGCGGCGTAAGCTCACTCGATCTCGATATTCAAGGGATCTGTTATGTTAAGAATTCAACCGTTCGCTGCGGCCGCGACCTTCTCGAACTCGGCCGAGCCGAAGGCAAAAAGATTAACGGACTTCGAGATTTCGATGGTGATGCGACCAGCGCGTGTGCGCAAACCACAGAGGGCTTCCGCTGTTGGGGTGACAATTCTTACGGTCAGCTTGGTCGCGGACCGATTGCGCCGGAAAACGTAGAAGCTCAGTATGCCGCTGAAGCTGACGGCATGGCTCTCGGCCGGTTCCAAACGTGCTATCTCTCGAAGGGCACGCTCTCGTGCGCGGGCCTCCGCACTGCGATTGAGCCCTTCGTTCTTGCTACGAACGTTTCGAGCATGAAATTTGATCCCCATTATGATGGCTGCTTCATACAAGCGGGCGCGCTCAAATGCTTCGGTAGCAACAGTTATGGCGCTATCGGTACCGGTGCTATGAGAGATGTCCCAATCCAGTCACCGGCAACCGTTTTCCCGTCTGGTGTCCTCGACGTCGACTTCGATTTGCGGATGGGCTGCGCAGCCAAAACCGATGGCGTCTGGTGCTGGGGTGAGAACTATCAAAACCCGCTTGGTGTTGCGAGCGAAGGCATGCAGAAATCACCGGTCAAACTGTTAAATGCGCCTGCGAAGATCGTCAAAGTTGAACACACGTTTAGCCATGGCGCTTGCGCTGTGATGGCTGACAGTTCGCTCCAGTGTCTTGCGAGCACAGGTGGCTTAGACAACTCAGCGAACGCGAAAGGCTTTGTTCGAGTTCTCACGTCAAATGTGGCTAATGTCTTTTTAGGAACGAACGATCTCTGCGTTATCATGACAAACGGCTCACTTCGCTGTAGCCGAGGTTCAACGTTTGCGGAGCTGGATCCCGGTCCTGTTAAAGACGTCTCGATCGAGCCCAGCAATATTTGTTACATCAAAACAAATGGCGAAATGAAATGCTCGTTCGCCGCTCAAACTCCCCGCGTCGTCGCTGAGCGTGTTCAAGGCTTCGCAGGAACTCAGCAAGCAGTTATCAACAACGAACTGATCTGGTACTCGGGCATCGGAACCAGCTCATTGACCTCACCTACGGTGCTAATGACGGACGTTATTTCCGCGAGCCGCGGTACCGACCACACATGTGCTCTGAAGACCGATGGCAGCATGAGCTGCATCGGAGGCAATACATACGGCCAATCAAATTGGCGCACGCGCGCTGCCGAGCAAATTCCACAACCAATTCTTCCAGCGCAGTAAGGACCTCATCGCATGGCAAAGTTCTCAAGCAGCCCTGCTCAACAAGCCGCAATCGCAATCAAAAAGCGCGGCGGCAAAAAGGCCGCCAAGAAAAAAACTTCGACCAAGAAGAAAGCCAGCCGCAAGAAAGCGACAAGCAAAAAGAAAAAGAGCAGCTCGAAACGTCGCTAACTTTCAGCGCTCGCGCGACTCCAAAAGTCTGACAAGTCTTTCAAGATGCTTTGTGAGACGAGTTCGCTTGAGTCGTTTTCGTACCAGTCCTGCGGCATTGATTTGGCGTAGCTGCTTTGAATGAATCGATTGTCCATGAGGATGATGACACCGCGATCGGTCTCCGTGCGGATCACTCGGCCAGCTGCCTGTACCGCTTTTGCCATCGCCGGATAGGTGTAAGCGTAATCAAAGCCTGCCGAATAGTTCTCTTCGTAGTAAGCGCGCATCTTTTCTCGCTCGAGATCGAAGTTTGGCAAGGGAGGCCCAATCACGAACACACCGATGACCATCTTCCCTGGATAGTCGATACCCTCTGAAAAAACGCCGCCTTGGACAGCGAAGAGGATTTTGGCTGTCGATGTGTCTTTCAGGCGCTCAAGCACAGCGTCTACTTCTTCCCTACGCATGCCTTTTTCTTGCTTCAAGATTTCGACCTCGCTTGGGACTTTTAGCTGCGAAAGAACTCGCTCCATAAAATCGAAGCTGGGGAAGAAGGCAATGTAGTGACCTCGCTGAAGCTGCGTAATCTTCGTGATGGCTTCTGCGATTCGAGGGTAATTGCGATCTCTCTCGGAGTACTTCGTCGAGATCTGCGGAATGACCAAAACCTTTCGATGCTCCTTTTCAAACGGCGATGCGAACTCAGCTGTCATGAGTTTCTTCGACTGAAGACCCGAAAGCTGACTGTAAAAGTTAAATGGCTTGAGCGTCGCAGAAAAGGCGATGACCTGAGCATACTGCCCATAACTCCCCTTCAGCATTTCGGAGGCGTCACAACACGTGATCTTCACCGTCGCAGGACGAGGAGTGAAGCTTGTGAAAAACCGATTCTTGTGTGCTTCCGACTGGGCTTTTGCAAACTCGAGCGCGTTTGTGAATTCCGACCAATAGAAGCTAAGTCGCATGACAACGTCTTTCGGCTGAATATCAACATCGGATGAAAGATAGCTCGAAAGAAACGATTTGAGCTCGGCATCCTGTTTTGCAAACTGCTCAAACGGTGGAGAAATCAGATGGGCTTTGCTTGAATCTCCCCGACCGCAGCGCTCGATAACGGCGATGCAGTCCGTGATCAGCTTCTGCATGTCTGACCGAAATTTTCGTGGAATCGAGTTTACGTCATCCCGCATTTTCTCGAGCACAAGTTTCGAGAGAGAAGATGAGTAATAATCCTGGGCACGCGAAGGCAAGTTGTGCGCTTCATCGATGACGAGATTGGGTCTGCCGTTTTCAACCATGCCTTCCTTAGCTAGGCTGCCAAACGCCGTGTTCGTTGCGAACACGTAGTTGTAATCACAGATAATCGTATCGGCATCCACCGCGGCATCAAGTTGTATCTCGAAAGGGCAAACCTCGAATTCCTTCGCGATTTTTTTGAACGTGCGCGCGGTGAGCTTCCGTTTGCTTTGAAGTTGTTCCGCAACTTTGTTCGCAGCCACCTTCGTGTAGTGATCTTTCGCAAACTCGCAGTAGTCGGGGTTGCAGATCGCCTCGTTCTTGAAGCACATCTTACTCTTCGCCGTAATCGTTAACGACTTGAGCTTGCCGCCAGCGGCTTGAAGCTTCT
>CAJYOV010000507.1 GCA_913776405.1 Pseudobdellovibrionaceae bacterium | reverse complement strand
TAAAAGCCGGCGATGCCCAAAGCCCTCAAACCGCCGAAGCCCAAGGTCACTAAAGCCGACCTTCCGTTTTCGCCAGCGGTTCCCCATCCCCCACGCCGCCGAGATCCTCCTAGTCTCGAGCGGCGTTTTTTTTGCTCGCGGTGTTGTGGCACTGGCGGGGTTGGGTGGTCGGCTCTCGGCGGCGTGGGGGATGGGGCGTTCTCTTAGATTGTGTGGCGCGACGATTGCTCGCGCGTGTACTTGTTCGCGAAGTGTTTGGACAGCTTCCGAGGTATTGGCGCAACTTGGGCGCAGTGACATTTTTGCTGAAGCTCGCGGGGCGATTAGATCTCTCAGGCTTTTAAGTTCTTCGAATAGGCGAACAGTCACGGTTAATGATAGGTGCGACATCTAAAAAAAAGACGAAGCCTGAAAAGTCAAAGTCTGAAGTCGAGATCATCGCGACTTTTCAACGGCAAAAAAATTGAAAGTAATCAGAATTAGTTTGACGGCTTTTTAGGGTGTATTTTCTCAATGGTGACTGTTCGGCGTGGAAGGGGTCATCTGCGCAAAGAGACGCTCGCAGCTCAGTGGAAAATTTCGTTGAGTTCGAAACGAAGAGTCGTCTTGTTTCAGAGGCGTGGCGACGACGTCAGAGCGTCGCGAAAAGCCGTGATACAAAATTTCCGTGAAGGAGATTTGGCGGCATGGCTCAGCGGACAGTTTTGAATTCAGCAGTTCGGTATCAGGTTTTGATGCGTGATGGTCGTCAGTGCACGCACGTTTTTCACACGGGTGAACGTTGCCATGATCGTAAAATTCTGGAAGTTCATCACGTTGTCGAACTCTCACGAGGTGGTCAAGATTCGCTTGAGAATCTCGCCACTCTTTGTGGTTTTCATCATCAGATGCGGCATCCGCGTTTTGTGATCTCGAGTCAGGATCTCTACCGCGAGCGAGCTCGAACCGGCCGTTGGATTCGCGAACCGCAAGCGCCGTACGCGGTTTCGTAACCGCAAGTTATACGATTGTTCAAATCTGCGGGCGCACAGCGTAGTTTCAAAATAGCAAGGGCTAGGCGCGGGTTCAAATTAGCCAGCGCCCAGAGTAGGTGAAAAAATAAAAGCGTCAGACGAAAATTTCGTAATCGTGTGACTCGGACGAACCAATCAATCAATCTCTTAGGTGTACACTCTTAGAGGTGAGTTTTTCAGGCGCTGAATTTGGGCCTTTTGGTACGAGGCGAATTGATTTTCGTAAAGGACGCGCAGGAGTGGATCTGCGAGGAAGTCGACATCTTCTAGCTCGCTCTCCGTTTGCTCGGAGAATTTACAGTCATTGATGCGAATCAGGATTGAAGTGAGCGACTCGCCTTCATTCAAGGCGGCATGAAGTTTAACGAGTGGGATTTCTGTGAGCCACTCAGTCTCCGACTGTGCCGACTGGCTGATCGAGAGAGTCTTAAGATGTTCGATCGAAGAGTTAGACACAAGATACTCAGCGTCGATTGAGTCTCCGTTTGGCTTAAAGAGTCTTAGGTCCCAACGACGTGGTTTGTCGAAATAGTTTTCGGCGCCTTCATCAAGTGCGCGATATTTCAAAATCAAACCGTTAGCCAAAAAGTTGTTCGCAAACTGATCGAGCGACGGCTCGAGCAATTTCGCAGAGTCGCCCGAGTGCGGGGAGGGCAGCTTCGATTCCAGCTCCCGCGCGACGTCGCTGAGGGACGGAGCCTGAACGTTGAAGTCGTATTCGTAATCGTAATCGCAATCGGTATTTGAGTCGACGCCGGTGTCGATGACGGTGCCGGCGCCGGCGCCGCTATTGGTGCTGGCGCCGGTGCGGAGGACGAAGGGCAAAGGCTCGGAGCGCGAGACGGTGCCTTCGTGAAGAAGGAGGCTTTCGCCGGGTTTGAGTCGCAGAACTCGCGCGCCAGGAAGAGATGTCGCGAGTTCACGTGCGAATTGGGCGTAGGAGATTGGGAAGTAGCGTGAGTTTTGCCAAGCGTTTGGGCCGAAGTTGAATTGGCAGGAGCTTGGGACGACGGCGCGGGGATTTAGCGTGCGGAGTTGGTCGAGCCATTCGGGTGGAAGTTCGCGTGAAGCGGGTTGGGTGCGCGAAGGTGAGAGCACATCGAGTTCGAGCATGGTTTGGAAGGGCCAGAGGATGAGGTCCCACTTGATGCGAGAGAGTTCGTCGACGGTGTCGAAGTCGATCCAGGAATCTACGACGTTTAAAACTTGAGTGTGGCCGTCAGTAATTTGGAGAAGGCAGTCGACATCGCGATCGAGAGCTGGCCACGCCGTGATCTCAAGGGAAGCGATTCGAATCGATTCACGCAGTTTGAGTGGAAGAACAGATTCGAAGCCGAACTCGCGTAAGAGCGTGAACATCTCGTCGTGGAGGCAGAACATGTAGATCGGTGTCGCGCGGTCGATGTGTTGCAGGCTCTCGAACGAGCAATGATCGTCGTGATAGTGCGAGATCACGACAGCGTCGAAGACTTCACGGCCAAGTCTATTGAAGTCGAAGCGTACCGGCGGGTCGGCGTGGCAGGCGACACTGAAGGGAGTCTCAAACAAGGGATCCACGAGAACGCGCACGCCTTGCGATTCAAAAATGTAGCCCGCATGCAGGACGCGCGAAACCTTTAGCATCTGGATTAGATAACAGACCGAAGAACTTGCTTCAAGCGCGCAAGCGCGAGGAGTCCGAAGCTTTCCTGCGTAAAGACTCGAGCGTGCGGAGCACGATGGGCTCTTCGGGGTCGAGGTTCTTGCGAACAGTAAAGAGTTCTTCGCAGATTTGTTCGTAGGTGAAGGGTTGGCCAGAAGCGCTGACCGTGCCTTCGTCGTTTAACAACAGAGTAACGAAGCGGATGGCTCGGTCGATGAGTTTATTGTTTGATGCGCGCACGTAGAGCATGAGGTTACTCTCGAAGCGGCCGAGGCGACCCATGACGAGCGTCGACGACATGTTCATCGCGACTTTCAGAACGAGGTGCTCGGTCAGGCGGGTGCCGCGCGACGGGATCTGTGCTGTGCGACCGCCGATTGAAAGCTGTAAGAACCCCGGAAGCTTCTCGATTGCATACACGAGCATGGGTCCTAGATCAACTTCGCGACGTGCGAGGGCGCGCGCTGAGAAGTCGAAGCCCTCGAGCGTTCGTGCGCCAAAACGCTGGTACTGTTTCCAATTCAGCGGGCGCGGTGCTCGCATGAGAACGCGTTCCCACGCTTCTGCAGCCGTTTTTGTCGTCGGAATCGAAAGATACGTCCACGACGGTCGCTCGTTCTCAAACGTCTCATTCTCAAATGGGACGATAGAAAACGTCGGTGAACGTTCAGTCGTGTCAGTCAGCACGGTGATAGCGTGTTCGTCAGCGACGTGCACGCAACGACGGCCTTTCGCGTACGCTTCTGCTTCGCGCTCGATCAAGGGAACAAGCCCTGAGAAGTCGATATGCATCAGCGTTTGATGGAAGTCGTCGATCCGGCTCATGACATCGCCGCCATCTTGCGCAGAGAACAGGGCTGCGGCCACACTCAACA
>CAJYOV010000506.1 GCA_913776405.1 Pseudobdellovibrionaceae bacterium | reverse complement strand
AATAAGCATTGCGATCAAAAGAATAGGCAGACTTAAGAGCAAGTTCAGAAACTGAGTCATCGTTTCGGACAATGGAAGTGACGGAGTAGGCAGCGGCACTTTGTTTAGAAGCTGAAAGTTGCCAACTAGCGATTCAATGCTCGCGAGAACTGCCGTGCTAAAAAAAGTCCAAGGGATGAGCCCACTCAGAATGAACAGCGGATAATTCGGAATTTTCACCTGAAAGATAAAGTTGAAGATCACGAAGTAAATGCAAGCTGTTCCCGCCGGGATAAGCACTGTCCAAATCATACCGAGAAACGACTTTCGGTACCGGATTTTGAGGTTTCTTGCGATCAAGTTAAAAAGCAGGAACTTCCTGTGGAGACAGAAGAATTCCAGGAGAGTCGTGCTTCGAGTCATGGTGCAGGAGAAATTATCCGATGTGAGTCCAGAGTCAACAGCGACTTCTTCTGGTTTAGCGGGTCCGTGGCGTAGCAGATAACTGCGATTGAGATGGCAACCAGTCGGTTCCGGCTCGAAGCTTTAAGGCAAGGCATAGGTGCGGCAATCCTGCCAAGAGCACCATGAGATAGAGCGAAATGTCCGAAAGTACGAGCACGACCGGAGTGATCCAGAACAGGTTTAAGGCTCCATAAAAGAGCGCAACTTTTTTGTGGGACCAACCGCAACGGAGCAGCTTTTGAAAGGCATGTGTGCGGTGAGCTTCCCACACTCGCTCTCTGCGAAGTAAGCGAACCAGCAATGTGAATGTCGCATCCACGATGAAACCGCAGCTGAGGGTTCCGATTGCCCAGAAAATCTTCGGTTCGTAGGCGGCGCCCAGGAGAATCGCAATTTCCCCGATGAAAAAACCGGTGAAAACACTCCCCACATCACCCATGAAAATCTTGGCCGGATTCCAGTTAAATAAAAGAAATGCTGAATATGCGCCTAACAGCGGCGTCAGTAGATAGGCCTCATTAGCGTACCCTAGTCGCCAAATGAGAATTATTGCTGGCACGAGAGTCGTTACAACTTGCGTCCCAACGAGTCCATCAGACCCATCCATGAAATTGTAAAGGTTCGAGAACCACAGCAAGAAAAGAATAAAAAACAGGTAAACAAGAAGCTGATTATAGAACGGTGCTGCATGGAAGATATCGGCTTGATGATAGCGATAGAAAACGACGCCCAAAAATGATGCAGCAGCGAGTACCTGAACGAGCAGCCGAGCTCTGGCGGAAAGTGATTTTATATCGTCCCACGCGCTAACGATCGTGACGATTACCGCAGGCAAGACCACAACTACCGCAGGCAACTGAAACCGCCAAAAGGCAAATAACGCAACGATTGTAGCGAGAAAGATGCCGATCCCGCCCCCACGAGGCGTTGGAACAGTATGTGAACTGCGCTCATTTGGAACGTCCAAAACGCGATCTCGAAGCAGTCGAAGAACAACCCAAATCGCCACGACACCAACCGCGAACGACAGACAAAAAGACGCTATAATCTCGCGGATAACTTCACTGTTCGGCACGTTAAGCATCTATTGCTTAAATCCTGAGTCTGCGCAAGCAACCAAACGGGAATTAGACCTTGCCAAGGCCTTAAAATTTGACGAAAACGGGGCATAACAAGCCTGGACGGAACAATGGATTTTAGAGTCATAAATCTTCACGAGCTCGGAGATGAGCGCGGGTGCCTAGTCGCCCTCGAAAGTCCGAAGCACGTTCCGTTCGATATTAAGCGGGTTTATTACATCTACGGCACCAAGCCTGATGTGAGCCGCGGGGCACACGCGCATCAGAACCTGAATCAGCTTGCGATCTGCGTTAGCGGATCTTGCGTTTTTAAGCTTTTTGACGGCCGCGAAACAAATGAAGTTCGGCTCGATTCGCCAACTAAGGGCCTATTTATCGGCAATATGATCTGGCGTGAGATGCACAGCTTCTCAGAAGACTGCGTTTTAATGGTGCTCGCGAGCCGTAACTACGATGAGCAAGATTATATTCGTGACCGCGACTCGTTCTTAAAGCTCGTTAACCAAGCTTAATTCCTTCGAGTAGTTAACGAATATCGCCGGCTTACTTCCTTGTTGATCCGGCTTCGTTCACGGTCAATTACCCATCCCCACTTGAAAAAGTATTTAAGCGCTGACTGGATATGAATTTTAAGTAAACGCTTGTTCTTATACGACTCTTTCTGATGCTCATGGATGGCTTCGAATTGCGGAAGATAAACGCAATCAGCAGACTTGAAGATTCGTCTCGAGAGATCCGCATCCTCTAAGTACATGAAGTAGCGCTCGTCAAAAAATCCGACCTCATCGAGGATGCTCGATCGAATAAACATAAAACAGCCAGACAAGAACGGAGCGTGTATCTCGGTCCCAGAGGGAGCCCGCTTGAGTTCGTAGCTCTCGTCACTCTTCTCGGTCAGCGTCTTCAAGAGTGAAAAGCGCCGAAGGAATAAATTCGTCGGAGTTGGAAGCAGCTTTACGACGCTTTGCTTTGTGCCATCGGGATAAACTATTCCCGGAATACACAGCCCTACTCTTGGATGATCAGCCATGTACTGCGATAAGCGTTCAAGCAGCGTAGGCTCAAACAACATGTCGGGATTAAGAACCAAGTTGTAGTCAGCCTGCAGGGCCTTGTCTTTTAGCACGACATTGTGCGCAGTGCCGTATCCCAGATTTGCGTTCATGAAGCGGTAGGAGATTCTCGGATCGATTGCGGCAAGAACCTTCAACCGGTCGGTAGGAGAATTATCGACCAGCACAATGCGAACGTCACAAGGACTATCCGCGCTTGTTAAGCACGAACGGATAGCTCCTGTGACCTGCTCGATTCTGTTGTTGAAGAGAACGATTGAAATGACGATTTTCACCATCGGCCTCATTCTTTTGAAGGACAGTTAGCCGACGACTTCTCTGACGGCCTTCACTACACGAGCGATTTGCTCATCGCTCATATCTGGCCACATCGGGAGCGAGATACACTGCTTTGATACGCGCTCTGCAACTGGGCACGAGTATTTTTCGCGAAGGTGCGCGTAGACAGGCTGGTGGTGCAATGGCGAAGGATAATGAATCGACGTCGGAACGCCTTTTTCTTTCAGTTTCGCTGCGAACGCATCGCGGTCCGAAACAAGAACCGTATACTGCGCCCAAACAGAACCTCTGTCAGCACGGAGCTTCGGAGCAACGCACTTCGTTCCGAGAGATGCGAATCCTTCGCTGTAAACGCGAGCAATTTTGTTTCTTTGCTCGAGTTCCCAGTCATAACGCTTCAACTTTTCGATCAATATTGCGCACTGGAGAGTGTCGAGACGACCGTTGATACCCATCATGACATGGTTGTAGCGTGAAGCTTGGCCATGAACGCGGATCATCTCCATCTTCTTGTGGAGCTCCAGATCATTCGTAAAGACAGCTCCACCGTCCCCGTAGCATCCAAGAGGTTTAGCAGGGAAAAACGATGTCGCGCTCACGAGCGTGAGACCGCAAGATTTCTTGTCTTTGTAGCGTGCACCGAACGATTGGGCCGCATCCTCGATCACCGGGATATTGTGTTTCGCCGCGATCGCGTTGATCTCATCGTAGTCGGCTGGCTGACCGTAGAGCGAAACCGGCATGATTGCTTTTGTTTTCTTAGTAATAGCTTTTTCGATAAGGTTCGAGTCGAGATTGTAAGCCATATCTTCGATATCGACAAAAACCGGAGTCGCTCCCACGAGAGAGATCACTTCCGCCGTCGCAAAGAACGAGAACGGTGTCGTGATAACCTCATCGCCAGGACCTACACCCAAAGCCATTAGAGCCATCATAAGTGCGTCTGTCCCGCTGGCTGCTGTCAGGCAGTAAGGCGAGCCTATGTACGCAGAAAGAGCCTTTTCGGCTTCTACAACCTCGGGCCCCAGGATGAACTGACCGTGATTGAGCACCGTTTGGATGCGCTCGTTAATCGCGCTTTCAAGAGCTTTGTACTGAGGTTTGAGGTCAAGAAAAGGAACCTGAGACATCGTGAACTCCTTGAGGGTCCGGCAAACTTAATGTGACGGCGTCAGAGACTACCTTCCGAAGCACGTCTTGGCATCAAGAAGTTAGCGAGTTTGACTTTGCGCAGGCCTATCAGAAGCTTTACGCGCCAGCTGTTATGTGGGAATGAATGGCGGTGAAACTTATTGACGTCAATTTGCGCGACCGAAAGAACAACCTGAATATGACTCGCGCTCTAGCAGCGACTGCAGTTGTTTTCGGCCACAGCTTCATTCTTGCCTCGGGCACAGCTCAACGCATCTGGTTCAACTCAACGAATTCCGTTGCCTTTGGTTTTCTCGCCGTCTCAGTTTTTTTCGGACTTAGCGGCTTTTTAATCACCCAGAGTTTCCCGCATCATGCGCGAAGCGGGCCTAGGGATTATCGAAGAGAAAAAAAGCGGTTCGTACGTTTGGGATCAGGACGGTACACGCTACATCGATTGTCGTGATGACACCTGCATTTACAATGTGGGTCGGAAAAACGAACAACTCACGGCAAAATTAAAATCGGCGCTCAACGACTACGATCTCGGTAATAACCGCTTCTTCTCTGAACCTCGCATTCATCTCGCGCGAAAGCTGGGTGAACTATCGCCAGGTAAACATCTGACAGGCGTCGCTTATGGTGTCAGCGGCGGCGAGATCAACGACTTCGCGATTAAGCTTGCGCGCGCCATTACAGGGAAGA
>CAJYOV010000505.1 GCA_913776405.1 Pseudobdellovibrionaceae bacterium | reverse complement strand
AGCGAACTTATTCGCCGGCCAAGCCGTTCTGACCTGCTTGAGGGCCGCCGCTTGCACTGTATTCGTCAGCCGGTGCAAAGCCGCGACGAAGCGTGTTCTCGGTGACCACACGAGGCTCCATGAAATTCAGCAAGTAATCAGGGCCGCCGGTTTTGGAACCTGCACCTGACATCTTGAAACCCCCGAACGGGTGACGCTCGACCATTGCGCCTGTGATGCCGCGATTGATGTAGACGTTGCCTACGTTGAATTCCATTTTAGCTTTCTCAATGTTCGCCGGCGAACGAGAGTAAACGCCGCCTGTTAGCGCGTATTCCGTACCGTTTGCGATCTCGAGCGCCTGATCGAAGTCTTTCGCTTTGATGACCGCGAGAACCGGCCGAAGATTTCGTTCTGCCGATCCAAGCGTCAGGTTTCACGTCGACGAAGATCGTCGGCGGAATGAAGTAGCCTTCGCCCGGTGTCGCACCTTGGAAGGCGAGTTTTGCTTCGCGCTTGCCAGTCTCGATCGCTTGAAGAATGCGTGCGTGCGCTTCTTGATCGATAACGGGACCGACGAGAGCGTCCGCTTCTTCCGGCGGAAGGACTTTGAGGCCCTTCGCAGCTTCAATCAAGCGTTGTGCGAAGCGATCATAGTTCTCTTCGAGGACGATGACGCGTGAACAAGCCGAACATTTTTGACCGGCAAAGCCGAACGCCGAGTAGAGAACGCCCATGACGGCTTCATCGAGGTCGGCATCCGAGTCGATGATGAGCGCGTTTTTGCCGCCCATTTCGCAGATGACATGTTTCATGTGCTGCTGACCTGGCTGATGTTTCGCGGCACGTTCCCAGATGTGGAGACCGACGGCCTTCGAGCCCGTAAAGCAAATCATCGACGTATCGATGTGGCCCGTAAGCGTATCGCCAATTTCTTCGCCGTAGCCATTCAAGAAATTTGCAACACCGGCAGGCACGCCCGCTTCACGAAGGGCTTTCATGAGGTACGCACCGATGACCGCTGTTTGTTCAGCCGGTTTGAAGACCACCGTGTTGCCAGTCACGATCGAAGCCGCGACCATACCGCAGAGAATTGCGAGCGGGAAGTTCCACGGCGCAATCACCACGCTAACGCCACGTGGTTTGTAGTGATAGATGCTTGTTTCGCCCGGAATGCCGCCCACGCGGATGCCTTTACCGATACGGCGCATTTCTTTTGCGTAGTAGCGACAGAAGTCGATCGCTTCGGCGATGTCGCCGTCGGCTTCGTCCCACGGCTTGCCGGCTTCGAGAATTTCGATCGCATCGAGTTGCAGACGGTCGCGTTGAAGGATGTCCGCGAGTTTTTCGAGAATCGCTGCGCGCTTTTCAACTGGCGTTTTGCTCCAAGCTGGGAACGCGTCTTTGGCCGCTTTCATCGCAGCTTCGGCCTCGGCGATGCCAGCGACATGCACGCGACCGACAATTTGTTTCGGGTTCGACGGGTTCAGCGAGTCGATGAATCGACCGGTCTTCACGTCTTTGCCGTTGATGTGTAGCGGATACTCTGTACCGAGCTGTGACTTCACCGACGCCATCGCTTGTGCAAGAGCCGTACGCTGCTTGTCGATACCGAAGTCGACGATCGGCTCGTTCTTAAAGCGGATCTGTTTTTTCACATCGAGCGCGTAAGGGTCAGCAGAAGTTGGGATCAAACCTTCGCGCGGGTCTTTTAAGAGTTGTTCAGTCGACGTGCCTTCAGCGAACTTTGCGCGAAGGAACGATTGGTTCGACGAGTTTTCGAGAAGACGGCGAACGAGGTACGCCATACCCGGAATCAATTCGCCGACCGGTGCGTACTCACGCACGCGAAGGCCCTGTTTCACGAGTGCTTTCTTGATCGAGTCGGCCATGCCGAAAAGCATTTGAATCTCGAAGGCGCGTGGATCAACGCCGAGGCGTTCGGCCATAACGAGCACGGCTGAAACCGTACGAACGTTGTGAGACGCCACCGCCATGCGGATCTGTTTCACGTTTTGAAGCAGAAGAAGTGCGCACTCTTCGTAGTTTGCGTCAGATTCCCGTTTGTCTGTGTAAACCGGCACGGGCCAGCCCATCGCTTGCGCGTGAACCGTCTCGTAATCCCAGTAAGCACCTTTAACGATACGAACAGAGAAGTGAGTTTCGCGTTTCTTCGCGAACTCAACGAGATCGCGAAGGTCTTTGAGCGAGTCGCGCAAGTACGCCTGAATCACAATCCCGAAGTGCGGGTAGCTGCGGAACTCAGGCTCCATCAGCAAATCGCGGAAGACCGCGAGCGTGAAATCCTTCAGGTCGTAGCTTTCCATGTCGACGTTGATGAAAACACCGCGAGCCATCGCCAAACGGAAAACCGGGCGCACGCGCTCTTTCATGCGTTCTTTCGATTTCTCGAACGCTTTAACGTCGATTTGTGAATCGAGCGCCGTGAGTTTGATCGAGACATTTACTTTTGGAATGTGACCGAAGGCATCTTCATCCGTTTGCGGGTTGTGGTCCCACTTGGCAGCGTCTTTCGAGAGCCATTCGATGAGATCAAGATACTTCTTCGTGTATTCTTGAGCTTCGGTCTCGGAGAGACAAGCTTCGCCGAGAATGTCGACTGTGAACGTGATCCCGTTCTTACGGGCCTTCTTCAAAACAGGAAGCGCTTCGTCTGGCGTTTCACCCGTGATGAACATCTTCGCCATTTGCGTAACGTTCTTTTTCACTGCGCCGGCCATCACGCCAGGCACGAGCGAGCCCAAGCCCACGCCGAAGTTGAAGACCGACGGCAGTTCGTCACCTGCGTCAGCGAAATATTCTTTCAAGTGGCGAGTCACTTCAGAGCTGGAATTCAAATAGGGGAGAACGTCGACGAATCGGAACATCTGCGTTTTGAATTGATCGTTTTTCATCGACCATTCCATGATGTTTCCGTACCAGTAGTTTTTCGAGAAGATGGACGTGCCTTCGTTTTCCATCGCGTTGAAAATCGATTCGCCCTTAGCTTTGATCGCAGCTTGATAAGCCGCGTCCTGTGCCGACATTTGTGACATGATTCGAGTGCCCTCTGGAGGTAGATCTTCTGCTCTTTTTGAGTCGAGCAGAATCTACCCCTCAGCCCCGCGATTTCGAAGGGAATTCGTCGTGGTTTTTCGACTGTTAGGGGTGGGCTTGGCGTGGCGCAGCAGACACCTGTTTTTTTGAACTCAGCTCACGCGCCAGCGGGCCTTCACCAAGCCTGAAATTTCAGCTTCAAGAAGGTCGCCCGAACGGATTAGGCCTACACCTTTCGGTGTTCCGGTGAGAAGCAGGTCGCCTTCGACAACAGGAAACCGTTCAAGAACGTACTCGCGCAGCTTCGCGACCGAGTGAATCATATCGCCGGAGTGGCCTGACTGGCGAACTTCGCCGTTAATCTTAAACGTGAACGCGATCTGCTGAAGGTTCAAAGTTTTTGGAACATCGACGAGCGGTCCAAGAGGGCAAGAATTTTTGAACGACTTCGCGAGGGTCCAAGGATGCTGCTTTTCTTTGAGCTTCGATTGAACCTCGCGGGCTGTGAGATCGAGTGCGAGCGTCATTTGTGAAAGTTTAAGTCGAGCATCGAAACGGAATGCGATTTCGCATTCGTGGTGGATATCGCTTGAAAACTCAGGCAGCGAAAAAGTCCCCTCGTTTGCAACAACGCTCGAGCCGGCCTTTAAAAAGATGAGCGGATCTTCTTTTGATTCGGGAACGGGGTTGTTCAGTTCTTTTGCGTGATCGGCGTAGTTGCGACCGACGGCCCAGATGTTCGAGATCTTGAGGGAAAGAGACATGGGGCTCCTAAAAGCGAGGGTTCACGCTGCCTCGGCGGATGGAATTTAAAATGCCGTCGCGGAATCTGAAGACTTGGTAATCAAGCGGCGACCACGGCATTGAAGCTTCGCGATCGGAAAGATTGGTGTCCCACAACGCGAGCGCGGCTTCCAGCCAATCGAGATGCGAGCAGAGGTAGACTGTTTCGCTCGAAGCCTCATCGTTACTCTTTGCAGCTTGAGTGCGAAGGTCCTCGAACAAGTCGACAACGCGGGCGTGGAAATCGCGAGCACTTTCTTCTGAGCTTCGCTCGTCGAGCCGCAGTTCGATGTCGAGTGCAACGCCGCTCTCGCGCGAGAGCGGCGTCAGTGTTTGCCGTGCTCTGAGTTTTGGCGAAGCGAAAAGCCGCGTCGGTGCAGGCAGCGGCCCGTTGGGATGCACGTGATTCAGAAGATCTTCAGCTTGGGCGAGACCGATTGTGCTGAGCGGGCTTTCGCCGGCAGGGCCCATCTCGAAATCGAGAGCCGATCGTGTCGCGTGTCGTAGCAGAACGAGTTTCATGTTGCCTCGCGGGACTGGCGCCGCGTAAAAGTATCTATGCCTCAGTCTAACGAGCAAACTCCACGCGTCCATAAATTTTTGAGCGAAGACCTGACCGTCCGGATCGCCGTCGTAAATGCGACGAAAGTGGTCGACGAAATGCGCTCGATTCAAAATAGCTACCCGTTGGCGACCGTCGCAGTGGGTCGTTCTATGATCGCGGCGCTACTCATGGCGTCACATCTAAAAAACGAACAAGAACTCTCTCTTTATTTCCAAGGCAATGGGCCATTGGGCCGCGTTTTCGCAGAAGCGAACTACGAGGGTCATGTGCGCGGTTACTGTAACCATCCGCAATTTCAAGCACCGATCGAAGGCGAACAAATTTCGGTAGGTGCGGCAATCGGCATCGGCCTCTTGACGGTTACGCATCATCTCCCAAACCAGGCTGAACCTCATCGCGGCACGGTGATCATTCGCACCGGCGAAATCGGCGACGACGTCGCGTTTTATTTGCACCAGTCGCACCAGATTCCGTCGGTCGTGTCTCTCGGCGTGAATTTGAACCCGTACGGTCTCGTGGTTGCGGC
>CAJYOV010000504.1 GCA_913776405.1 Pseudobdellovibrionaceae bacterium | reverse complement strand
TGACGAATCAGATCGATCAAGAAACGAAAGATCGTCGTCACGATGAACTGATGGAAGTTCAGATGGAAATCAGCCGCGAGAAACATCGCGCGTTTATTGGCAAAATCATCCCTGTTCTCGTCGAAGGCGTCTCTGAAGAGACAGACCTTCTTCTCCAAGGCCGTATGTCGCAACAAGCCCCAGAAATCGACGGGGTCGTTTTGATTAACGACGGTCAAGCTGAGGTGGGTGAAATCGTAAATGTGTTGATCACAGACAGCATGGATTACGACCTCATCGGGGAAATCGTTACAGAAAACTGACGCAGTAGCGCAGACACTCTAGAGGCGGGTTGCCAGGGGCAAACCGCCTTGGTAGCACCTCCACACACACCCGGTTTAAACCGGAAATTTCATGGGGGTTTTCTAGTGAAAGCGTTAATGATCGCGGCACTCGTTGCATGCATGGCTCCAGTCGCACAAGCGGCAACTCCAGTCGAAGCAATTCAACAAGCAGAACAAGCTTACGCTCAGCGTGAGTACGACAACGCAGGCGTCGCGAAAGCCCAAGAAGCGGCAAACCTCTTCGCACAAGCTGCAGCCGACAAATCAGTCAGCAACGTCATGAAAGCTGTTGCGCTCACTGGCCAAGCAGAAGCGATCTACTTCGTCGCTAACGTTTCGACAGACAACAACGTAAAAATCGCAAAACACTTAGAAGGCATGAACGCGGCAGACGCAGCCCTCAAGCTTTACGGCATCAACGACGTAAACAACGTCTCTGACGCTGACGTTGCTCGTTTGAAGGGTCTTGCGGATGAAGAACTCAACGTCGTTGCAAAAGCGATGTTCCAGCGCGGTATCAACCTCGGTCAGTGGGGCGCTGCGAGCGGTGTTGCTCAATCTCTCGGTAAATGGCCTGAGCTTCGCACAAACATGGACCTTCTCACGAAGATCGGCAAAACAGATATCGCTCAGTACGGCCCTTACCGCACGCTCGGTCTTGGCTACTACAAAATCCCAGCTCTCTTGGGTGGTAGCATGGCGAAAGCCGATAAGTACCTCTCAACTGCCGTTTCTAAAACATTGGCTGCCGGCCAAGTTTACTCGGTGAACGGTTACAACAACGTGTTCTACGCTCAAGTTCTCCGCGACAACGGTAACGCGGCAAAAGCAAAAGACCTTCTTCAGCAGTTCTTGAAAGCAGATCCGAACACGCTGAACCCAGGCGCAGCTCCTGAAACAAAAGCAGCACAGCGCGAAGCCGCTGAGCTCTTGAAATCGATGTAAGTTCGATGGGCGTCACTCGGGTGGCGCCTAACTCTCGCTCGAAGCAATTTCGCGCGTCTGCGCGCCTCTTCGAGCGATCTTTTTTATCTCCGGTCAATTCTGAAACCCTTGGTCTACTTTCTGGGGCGAAAGTAGATCGAATCTAGGTGGGGACTCTCATGAATCGTTTTCTTTTCGTGTTCGCTGCGCTTTCGACATTTGCGGCAACTCAAGCTCATGCGGGCGGACTCTTTGTTCCGTTTGCGCTCGAGTCGGCACAAGTTTTACCGAAAGGCGTTCGTAACGTTCGCGTCGGCGGTTTCACAACTGAGATTACGGATAAGTATGCAACGGGCGGTAGCATTGCGCCCCTTGGTGACTCCTTTAACAAGCAGATCACATGGAAAGAGCTGATCGACTCGACACCCGCTGGGTTTGAGCGCGGTCAGTTCAAAGGCGGTCTCGAATCGATGGGTGTCGACCTCGATTCTTCAGTCGGTGTCGCACGCGGTGTCGTCGACACTCGCTTGACGACCACTCTTCCAATTGTCGCTTACGGTGTGACTGAGAAGTTGACGGTCGCGATGGCGTTACCAGTGATTTACTCGAACTTAAATGTGAACGTCGGTTGGGCTTCGAACTCGCAGTTTCAGAACACTGTGAATTCGATGGCAAACGAGCGCGGCTTCTACAACAAAGTTCTCTCATACGAGTCAGCACTCCAGAACGTCGTAAATACGAAGATTGCGAATCTCGGCTACAAGCCACTCGAAAACGAATCACACACCGAGATCGGCGATTTGACGATCGCCGGTAAATATCAGGTTCTTTCGATTCCAAAGTTTGCCGTTGCGATCTCGCCTCGAATTGTTGCGCCAACAGGTCGTATTGCAGATGTCGACAAAGTCATCGACATCGCTGGCGGAGACGGCCAGTGGGATGTCGGCGTCAGTGCTGCTGCCGATTACATTCCGAATCAGGATTTCACATTTACGGGTGCAATTGGTTACACGTACCAAGTCGCATCAACGAAAGTGAAGCGCGTTCCGATCGCTTACGACGATACGCTCTCAAACGACAAAGACGCCAACACGAACGAGAAATACGGCGATATCATGGGTGCTTCTCTCGGGGGCCGCTACCGTATTCACAAGCTTTGGTCGGTCGGTACCGGCTATGGTCTTCAATATAAGATGAAAGACCGCTACACGGGTTCAGCGTACGCGCCAGACCGCTACCAATATCTCGCGAAGGACACAGAGCAAGTGATGCAATCAGGCATCGTGGGTCTCACGTTCTCGACGATCCCGCTGTTCCGCTCGCAAAAATTCGCACTTCCTCTTGAAGCGTCGCTCGCGTACTCACGCGTGTTCGCTGGCCGAAATGTCGGAGCCTTAGATCTGACAGCATTTGAACTCGTATCGTTCTTCTAAGAGGAGACTAGAGATGTTTAAAAAAGTCTTTTGCTGCGCCCTTTCTCTTCTTGGAATCACTGCGTGTTCGGTGAAACAAGAGCGCGTATCGAACGAGCCGCCGGTAATTGCGAAGGGCATCCAGCCGTTCGGTACGGCGTTCGGCTCGTTTGTCATCAATCAAGCGTCTGTTTTCATGTGGCCTGACAAACTCTCTGAAGAAGAGATTCGTCAGCTTGTACGCAAAGTGAAAGCGGCGTCTTTGAAAGTCGACGCGATTAAGTTTGATTTGATGGCTCTCGACGTTGAAGCGCGAAAACTTTCTGCAGCCTGGGAATCTCAGGAATGCGTAGCGAAGTGGAGCAGCGAATACGACGAGTTCGAAGAGCAAGTCACAAGCTGGAAGTCGAGCGAAATTCCTGAAGAACAAGCGGCCATTAAAGCCTGCGCTGAGAACCAAACACGTCGTTTGAAAATCGTCGAAGAAATTGCACCGAAAGCGGCAGCCATCGGCGCTTTGTCTGAAGAGGTTGATCGTCTAATCGATCCGAATCCAGATAAGCCAGAGAACAAGCTCTCGATTAACGACAAAACTTCGGTTCTTGAAATCAAGGACACAGGCGAAAGCATCGCTGTAAATATGAAGCTTTCTGCCTTTCAGTATCCGTCTTTCAATCCTTCGACGGAAAACGGTCAGATCGTCGGCGCAAGCTTCGATCTCGCGCGCAGGCTCTTAAGCTTTGCGATTCCGGAAGTGAATGCGGAGCTAAATCCAACAGGCCGCATGTTCGTCTTCTTGCTCGAGCGCTCGCCCGATCAAAAGGGCATGGCTCGCTTCACCGGCGACATTCGTTTAATGGATGGCGACAAGATCGTTCGCTACGGCTCAGCCCAGTTCGATACCGTCGCGCCGTAAGTGTTCGGCGCAGGATAGCGTCGGGTAGGGGTTGTGTCGGATCGTGAGAAACGCGATCTTTCGCTAAAATGAAAAAGGCGAACCCGAGATGGTTCGCCTTTTTCATTTCAGGCGTGTGAAGCGCCGATAAGAATCACTGAGTGAAGTAGAAGATGTCGGAATAGTTACGGCCGAGTTCTTCGGAGTCCATGCCGTAGCCGACCATGTAGCGATCTTCGATCGTCATGCCGACGTAGTCAGGCTTGATTGGAAGTTCACGACGAGCAGGTTTGTCGAGAAGAGTGACGATCTTCAAGCTTGCTGGCGAACCTGCGAGAAGGCGCTGCTTCAAGAAGCTGAGCGTGCGGCCTGTGTCGATGATCTCTTCAACGATCAAGACGTGTTTGCCTGTGATGTTCACCGAGATGTCTTTCATCAGGCGGATTGCGCCTTTTTTCTCGACCGCGCCGGCTTGAACGAAGTCGATTTGCTGCGGGAGATTGATGTTGCGAACCAAGTCAGAAAGGAAAAGGCACGAACCCTTCAGTGGGCAGATGTGCACGATTTCTTTACCGCGGTAGTCCATCTCGATTTCTTTTGCGAGTCGCTCGACGAGCTCTTGGATTTCGCCGTGAGTGAGAAACTCGATCATGCTGTCTTTGAGGCGTGCCATTTGAATCCTACGTCCTTGTGTGATTGGGCTTTACGCGAGAAGCGTCGAGCCTGAAGCTTGTGCCATTTGAAGATACTTTTGAGCGACCGGATGGTCTGGATCGCGAAGAAGAATGGTTTCCCATTGTTCGATCGCGGCTACGACGTTGCGTGAGTTGTAGTACATAAGGCCGAGCTTCAAGCGCGCAGGAATGAAATGCGGGTACTCAGCTGTTAAGCTCTTAAGTTCACGAACCGCCATCGAAGCGTCATCGCCTGAATTTCGGCGAAGGTATGTCTCGACAACTTTCATTTTCAGTTCAGGCTTACGAGACGAAAGAACGAGTGCACGTTGGTATTGCTCAAGTGCTTCATCGTAGCGCTTGTACTGAAAGTACATTTCGCCGAGTTCGTCGTGTTTTACGGCGAGCTTTTCCTGCGCATAAGAATCGACGCTCGTGTTCTTACGAGCGAGGGCTTCTTGGGCTTCGACGAATACTTTTTTGCCTTCATCGTAGCGACCGAGATCGTTCAAGATAATTGAGAGGCCAACCGATGCGTCCGTGAACGTCGGGTCGATCTCAAGCGCGCGGCGGAAC
The DNA here is from genome assembly GCA_913776405.1 of Pseudobdellovibrionaceae bacterium. Taxonomy (GTDB): domain Bacteria; phylum Bdellovibrionota; class Bdellovibrionia; order Bdellovibrionales; family JAMPXM01; genus CAJYOV01. Next base: position 368 of record CAJYOV010000504.1, on the reverse strand, counting down.
GTACGAATCGCTTTATTGAACTTGCCTTGATCGTAATAGATCGTAGCCATCATGTGGAAGACTTCGGGATTTTTGCCGTCGCTCAACATCAGCTGCTGAAGGAGCGATTCGGCAACGCGGTAATTTCCTTCGCGGAAATGTTCGCGCGTGGTCTCCAGAAGCTCAGCGATTTCAGTTTTGCCCAGATGTCTTGAATTCATCTTTCGCTCTCTTCGCTTCGTTAGAGGATGGGTAAAGGCTGTAAAGGTTCTTCAAGTGTTGGTTGCCGCGATCGCGTTCGCCTGCCTTGAACGAGCAGGAAGCTGCACCGTAAAGGGCCTCTGGATCAAACCCTAAGTTCGGGTATGTCTTAATCACGCGCTCGTAGC
>CAJYOV010000503.1 GCA_913776405.1 Pseudobdellovibrionaceae bacterium | reverse complement strand
CCAATAAACTGATCGCGCTCGCCGAACAAATCGATCCGGATTACCGCGGCGCCGCTTACGACATGCTCATCGCCTCGGGCGAACAAGTGTCGATTAGCCTTCTCGCGATTGCGCTGCAAAAACGCGGCGTGAAAGCGCAACCGATGCTCGCCTATCAGCTCGGCATCATAACCGACTCAGTTCACGCAAAAGCTCGGATCAAAGACATCAAGGGCGATCGCCTTTTGAAACTCGTTGAGCAAGGGATCGTACCGATCGTTGCCGGTTTCCAGGGTGTTGATGAAGACGACAACATCACGACTCTCGGCCGCGGTGGCTCTGATACCACAGCCGTGGCGCTAGCCGCCGCCATTGGTGCGAAGGAATGCGAGATCTACACGGATGTTCCGGCGGTTTTCAGCGCTGATCCCCGTCTCGTCCCGCGCGCTCGCGAAGTCGCGAAATTTTCGTACGACGAAATGATGGAGATGGCCGCACTCGGCTCGAAAGTTCTGCACATCCGCTGCGTCGAGATCGGCGCTAAATATGGCGTGCGCATTCACTTGCGATCAACATTCGAAGAGCGCACAGGCACTTGGATCGTTCCCGAAGGAGAAGTCATGGAGCAACCGGTAGTTTCAAGCGTAACCCACGATGCGAATACGGCTGTATTCAAACTCTTCCCCGTGCCTCCAGGCCCCGGCTTCCTGGCAGATCTCTTCAAAACGCTCGCAGCCCGGAATGTCGTGGTCGACATCATCACTCAATCTGAATCCGACGAAGCTTCGACCAAAGGTCAACAGCGTCTCGCGTTCTCCGTGACAAAAGAGGATGTGCCGCTGACTCGCCAAGTTCTGAAAGAAATGATCAAGGACACGACTCAAGTTTCTTCGATCGAAAACATGGCAAAGATATCCGTAGTCGGTGTCGGTATGCGAAACCACCCAGGTGTTGCCGCTCGATTCTTCCAAGTTCTCGCTGCGCAGAATATTCCGATTCACATCGTCACGACCTCAGAAATCAAAATCAGTGCAGTCATCGCGAATTCAGAACTTCAAAAAGCCGCAACAGCTCTCCATACCGAATTTGCTCTCGACAAAGTTGATTGATCGCCTAGACTGATTGCCGTGAGCCACTCGTTTTGGGCTCGCGGCTTCGGAGTCGAAATGGCGTACTTCTATCGCGATGGAAAATTGAAAGTCGGTACCGAGACGGCATTTGCCGACGTGGCCGAACTTGCTCGCCCTCAGGGGCGCCCCACTTACATTTACGATATCGGCGACATTGAAAAGCGGCTCAGAGCCTACGACGCGGCTTTCAAAGGCCTGAACACCGCGATTCACTACGCGGTGAAAGCAAACAGCAACCCTTCGATTTTAAAGCGCTTAGCCCAGTGGGGCGCAGGCGTCGACACCGTCTCAGCCGGTGAAGTGAAAAAAGCGATCGCGGCTGGCTTCGCGCCCTCGAAAATCATTTTTTCGGGTGTGGCGAAGACCAAGGCCGAGATTGAATATGCGGTCACCCAAGGCATCAAGCAGTTGAACGTTGAAAGCCCCGCAGAACTGAAGCGGATCGTTGCGACTTGCCGCGCGCTCGGTAAGACCGTCGACGTAGCCTTCCGCATGAATCCGGACGTCGACCCAAAAACCCATCCGTACATCACGACAGGTTTCAGAGAAAACAAGTTCGGCATGGATGAAAGCTTTCTTCCCGAACTCCTCGCAACCCTGCGCGAAAGTAAAGACGTTGTACGTCTTCGCGGTCTCACGATGCACATCGGTTCGTTACTCTTCGATCTGGACGTTCTCCAAGAGGCGGTCGAGAAAACGATTGCCGTCCATAAAAGGTTTGAAGCCGAAGGCTTTGCCCTTGACCGCTTCGATATCGGCGGCGGTCTCGGAATCCGCTACGAGACCGACGATACGTCTGAAGAATTCGCGATGCTTGCAACCTATGGTGAAAGACTCACCGCGGTTTTCAAAAAGCACTTCGGCGCTGACGTCAGTAGCAAGCTTGAGATTCTGACCGAGCCGGGCCGCATTCTAGTTGCGCGATCGGGACTCTTAGTTAGTGAAGTTCAATACATCAAGAAAGCGCCAGCGAAGACATTCGCTATCGTGGATACGGGCATGCACCATTTGTTGCGCCCTGCCCTTTACCAAGCCAAACATCGGGTTCTCCCAATTGAAGAACGCAAGAGCTCGGCTGGCGAGTCTTATGACATCGTCGGCCCCATCTGCGAATCATCCGACGTCTTGGCCAAGAATGTCGCCCTTCCGCTTTTAGACGAAGGCGATCTTCTCGGTTTCGCTGACAGCGGCGCATATGGCTTCGCGATGGCGAGCAGTTATAACTCTCACGAGTTCCCGGTCGAGCTGATTGTCGAGAACGGTCGCGCGTCACGCGCCTGAGACGAAGGTCCTGATCTGTTCTCTATCCTCCTGATCTTACAGAGATTTGAT
>CAJYOV010000502.1 GCA_913776405.1 Pseudobdellovibrionaceae bacterium | reverse complement strand
CATCGACGAGAAGAGGTTTGACGCCGAAGAACGGAAGTGTGGCAGAGCCCGGTTTCAAATCGGTCGCGCCCGGCAGGGGTGTAATCATGTGGCCGCCGGTTTCCGTCTGCCACCAAGTATCGACGATTGGGCAACGAGAATCGCCGACGACTTTATAGAACCAGAGCCACGCTTCAGGGTTGATGGGTTCGCCAACCGTACCCAAAATACGCAAACTCTTTCGCGATGTTTTCTTCACCGGGCCTTCGCCTTCGCGCATGAGAGAACGAATCGCAGTCGGGGACGAATAGAACGAATTGACTTTGTGTTTGTCGACAATCTGCCAAAAGCGCGAAGCGTCCGGATATGTCGGCACGCCTTCAAACATGAGAGACGTAGCGCCATTTGCCAGAGGGCCGTAAACGATATAGCTATGACCCGTGACCCAGCCGACGTCGGCCGTACACCAGTAGACCTCGCCCGCTTTGTAATCGAAGACACACTCGTGAGTGTAAGCGGCGTAAAGCAAGTAGCCCGCCGTCGTGTGAAGAACACCTTTCGGTTTTCCGGTGGAGCCAGAGGTGTAGAGCAGAAAGAGCGGGTCTTCGGCATCCATCATCTCAGGTTCACAGGTGTCGGAGACGCCTTTGGATGCTTCATGGTACCAGTGATCGCGCGCGGTCTGCATGGAGACGGTGCCGCCCGTGTGTTTGAAGACCAATACCGCTTTCACGTGTGGACACTGCTCGAGCGCTTTGTCGACGTTCGCTTTTAAAGGAATGTGCTTTGTTGCGCGTAGGCCTTCGTCTGCCGTGACGATGAAATCGCTCTTGCAATCGAGAACGCGATCGCGAATCGAGTCAGGCGAGAAGCCGCCAAAAATCACGGAGTGGGGCGCGCCGATGCGGGTGCAGGCTAACATCGCGAACGCCGCCTCGGGGATCATGGGCATGTAGATCGTGATGCGGTCGCCTTTTTTAACGCCGATTTTTTTAAGTGTATTGGCCCACCGGTTTACTTCGACCGACAGTTGCTTGTATGTGATTTGTCGAGACGGCGTGTCTGGCGAATCGGCTTCCCACAGAAGAGCGACTTGATCGGCGCGGGTCTTTAAGTGGCGATCGATACAGTTGACCGAGACATTCAGCTTTGCGCCTTCGAACCACTTGATGCTGACGGGTTTTTTAAACGAGGTGTTTTTGACCTTGTCCCAAGGCTTCATCCAGTCGAGGCGCTTTGCGATTCGCGCCCAGAACGCGTCCGGGTTTTGAATCGATTCAGCGTAATCCTTTTGATAACTCTCTCGAGTGACGTGAGCGTGCTTCGCGATTGGAGCAAAGAGCTCGTTCACTTTAAACAAATCGTCGGCGAGTGGTTCAGAATGCGGAGTCGATGTTTGATCAGCCATGCTAAAACTGAAACACAGAGTCTCGCACGAGATCAAAGGCTTAATTGAAACTCGAGACGAGCTCGCTCAGTTTCACTTCGCGCTGCTGACCGGTTGCGAGTTCTTTCACTTGCGCGACGCCGCGCTGAAGTTCTTCCGAGCCGATGATCACTGCGAATTGCGCGCCGATTTTGTCTGCGCGTTTCATCCGCTTACCCATGTTACCGGAGTAAGCGAGATCTGCAGCAACGCCTTGCAAGCGAAGTGACTGCGTGATTTGCAGCGCTTCGCGTTCAGCGTCTTCACCGAGGGGTACAATCGCGACGACTTTTTGTTTCGTTTCGCTTGGAGTCATCATCATCGCAAGACGATCGATGCCCGCGGCCCAACCGACGCCCGGTGTTTTTGGGCCACCCAGGTCGCTGATCAAGTTGTCGTAACGACCACCCGCGAGAATCGCGTTTTGCGAACCCAGCGCTGTCGTCGTGAATTCGAAAACGGTGTGGCAATAGTAATCGAGACCGCGAACGAGCAGCGGGTCCACCATGTAGGGGATCTTCAGACGATCGAGGCCCGCAACGATCGCATCAAAGAAACTGCGCGAGTGTTCGTTGAGTGAATCTTTAAGTTGAGGAGCGTCGGCAATAACTCGCTTATCGCCTTCATCTTTTGAATCGAGAATGCGAAGCGGATTTCGTTCCAAACGATCGAGTGAGTCCTTCGAAAGCTCGCTCTTACGGCTCGTCAGATACGCAACCAGCTTTTCACGATAGGCGGCTCGACTTTCAAGATCACCGATCGTGTTCAAGTGAAGCGTGATTGTTTCTTTAAGTCCTGGCTGGAAGGGCAGGGCTTGAAGGATTTGGTATCCGAGCGCCAAGCACTCAAGATCGGCCTGCGCTTTTTCAACTCCTAAGAGTTCAACTCCCATTTGATAAAACTGACGGTAACGACCTTTTTGCGGGCGTTCGTAGCGAAACATGGGGCCGCGGTAGAAAAGCTTAAGCGGCGTCAATTGGCTCATGCCTTCGCTGATGAACGCTCGTGCGACACCGGCCGTGCCTTCAGGGCGAAGAACGAGGTCGTCGCCACCGAGATCTTTGAATGCATACATCTCTTTGGAAACGATATCGCTTGTGTCACCGAGCCCGCGTTTGAAGAGCGATGCGGCTTCAAGAATCGGCGTTTCGATTTCGTCGAACCCGTAAAGAAGTG
>CAJYOV010000501.1 GCA_913776405.1 Pseudobdellovibrionaceae bacterium | reverse complement strand
AGTCGATGCCGACTCATCCCAAGTTCTTGTGCTCACCGACCGCTCGGCCGCGATCGACGGCATCGTTCAGCGCACGCGCGCTCGTGGCCTCATCTCAGGCAAGAATCAAACAACGTGCCGCCTTCGTTATCTCGAACGCGCCGATGACGTCGCCGCTGGCGATATGATCGTAACTAGCGGTCTCCAAGGTTACTTCCCGAAAGGCTTCCCGATCGGTCGCCTCACGTCCGTTCGCAAAACGGATTACGGCATTTCGCAAGAAGCTGAAGTCGCACCGATCGTAAACCCTGCAAACCTCGAAGAAGTGTTCATTGTCATGAACGCCGGCCACGAAGACTTCAACGAACGCTTCGGCGACACAGACTTCGGCCCGCCCCTTCTTTCAAAAGCGAACCCTGAACCTGTTGCGACTCCAGCGCCGAGCTCTGACTCTTCAGCAGCATCCAGTCGCGGAGGCGATGAGTGAAAGAACGTCTTATCCTCGCAGCAAACGTCGCGCTCTTTCTTGGGGCGACTCTTTTGCTCGGGACTCTTCAAACCTCACTGTGGTTTCAGATCTTCGGCTACTTCCCAGGTCCAGCGCTTTGGATCCCGTGTCTCGTCTACGTCGCACTCTACCGTTCGACTCTCGAGACAATCATCTACGCTTATCTGACCGCATTCGTTCTAGCGACACTCACCGCGATGCCTGAAGGCATTTTGATGGTGACCTGTTTAGCGCTTGCTTTGAGTGCGCAAGTGTTCAAACACCGTATTTACTGGGCGAGCGCCAGCTACGCGATGCTCATCTGCGGTTTGAGCGCTCTCTTTTTCCAAGTTTTCCATTGGGGTGCGACGTTCGTGATCGGCGATCAACCGATGACTAGCCCAGCTGTCATCGACTGGGTGATCGAAGCGCTTCTCACTCCGCTTGCAGCACCGATTCTCTTTCCAGTCTTCCACTGGTTCGACCACATCACGGGTCGCGATCCAGAGGGTGACGTGACGGCGCGGGTTTCATGAGTCAATACATCGCAAACGACCAAGAAGCGAAAGAGTACCTGCCGCGATACCGGATCCTCTACGGCATCATCGGTTTCACGGTTGTTCTCTTCTTCTTGCGCCTTTGGTTCCTTCAAATCATCAACGGCGCCGAGCTTCGCGCCTTTTCGGAACAAAACTCCATCAAAGAGACCAAGATCGCTGCCCCACGCGGGATCATCTACGATCGTAACGGCGAAATTTTAGTCGAGAACTTACCTGGTTTCGAAGTGACGATTTCACCTCAGTACGTTCGTGGCCTCGAAGAGACCGCAGAAGCGGTCGGTAAAGCGCTGAACATGCCGGCGCAATCGATCGTGCAGATCGTTCAGCGCTCGCGCAAGATCAACGGCCCGTTCCGCCCGGTGAAACTGAAAGACAATCTTTCGCGTGACGAGATCTTTAATCTCGAAATCATCAAGAACGACTATTCAGGTCTCGATATCAAAGAAAACGTTCTTCGTAGCTATCCGCTCAAAGCAAATGGCGCACAGCTTTTCGGTTACGTCGGTGAGATTTCGAAACGTCAGCTCCCGATCTTGAACGAGAAATACGCAGACCAGATCAAGTTCTCTCAAGGTGACGTCATCGGTAAAGCCGGCCTTGAAGAAATCCTCGATCTTCAGCTCCGCGGTAAAGATGGCATCTCGGTTCAACAAGTCGATGCTCGCGGTCGCGAAGCGCAGAGTTCAACGAACCTTCTTGGCGATCTCGGCAAGATCGTTCCAGCAACTCCGGGCAACAACGTAACGCTTACGATCGATAAAGATATTCAAGAGACAGCTTACAACGCATTCGTTGGGAACGGTCACATCGGTGGCCTCGTTGCCATGAAAGCCAACGGCGAAGTTCTCGCATGGGTCAGCGGCCCGTCTTACGATCCGAATGAATTCTCGACCGGCATCTCAGCCCAGCTCTGGTCGAAACTGATCAACGATCCAGATCGCCCACTCCGGAACAAAGTCATTCAAGATCACAACTCACCCGGCTCGACGTTCAAACCTCTCATGGCAACAGCGGCTCTCTCGGAAGGCGTAATCTCGCCGACGACGATCGTTTCAGCACCGGGTCAGTTCCGCTTCGGTAACCGCGTCTATCACGATCACCAACGCGGCGGCGAAGGGAACATCACTGTCACAGAAGCGATCGAACGTTCGTCGAACGTGTTCTTCTATAAAATGGGGATCGCGCTAGGCATCGACAAGATGTTCCGTTACTGCGACGCCTTCGGAATCGGTCGCCGCACAGGAATCGAACTCCAAGGTGAACGCTCCGGTTTGATGCCGTCTGCCCCATGGAAGAAAGAAACCATCGGCGAAGAGTGGCAGCCAGGCGAAAACTTGTCGGTTGCGATCGGTCAGGGTTTCGTCCTCACGACTCCTCTGCAAATGGCAATCGCTTACAACTCGATTGCGAATTACGGCAAAGTCGTTAAGCCTTACATCGTCAGTCGCATCATGGACCGCGACAACAAGATCATCCAAGAATTCAAACCGACGGTCGTGAAAGACCTGGGTGATCCAAACGGTGAATTCCACGTGAAGCGCGAAGTCTTTGATACCGTGAAAGAAGCGATGAGACGTGTCGTTAACGGGACTCGCGGTACGGCGCGCGGCTCTAAGCTCGGCTTCGTCGAAATCGCAGGTAAAACAGGAACGTCGCAGGTCATGTCGTTTGCCGCAAACGACATCTATA
>CAJYOV010000500.1 GCA_913776405.1 Pseudobdellovibrionaceae bacterium | reverse complement strand
GTTCTCACAGGACTCATTCCCACCCAGGAATATCGGCGCGCTTACTTCTTCCAAATCAGTGACGCCAGCATTGCGCCGACGAAGGAGCCTGCGGCACTTGCGGCGACTACGGAATGCATCATCGTGGCGCTATCGCCGGCTGCGAAAACGCCTGGTACGGACGTTTCATTGCGTTCGCTGATTTTGTAGAAGCCAAACTCGGTTTTCTCGCAGCCGAGTTGGTCTCCGAGATTTGATTTTTGCGTGACGGGAAGTCGAAGAGTCGCGAAGGCTCCATCGCGTTCAAGCTGTTTTCCGTCGGCGAAACTAATGAGGAGTGAATCGTTCGCCGATCGGTTCAGCTGAGTGATTTTACGTTCGTCGAGTCGGATGCCGTAGGTTCTCAGTTCGCGAAGTTGATCGGCATTAAGTTTCAATTTTCCGTTTGTCATAAACACGAGGTCTGTCGTTAAGCTCGCGATCAACGGTAACGGATGGAACGCCATCGGCGACATCGCTATCAAAGCGAGTTTTTGATTTTTAACTTCGTAGCCATGGCAGAACGGGCAGTGATAGATGAGCTTTCCCCAGAGATCTTTAAAGCCCTCGATCTCTGGCATGTTGTCCGTAATCCCGTGTGCAAGTACGATGTTGCGAACCCTGACCTTAGCACCTGACTTTAGCTCGATTGAAAACGCCGTTTCCCCAGAGCCCGATTGTGAGTGCTCAGATACCTTTAAGCTTGTCGATTTTGCCGAAACGCTCAGGTTTTGAGCGACCAAAACTGAATCTGCTCGTAATTCTATTGTCGGATATTTTTTGAGATCTTCGCGCGCAAGCTCGCGCCATTTTGCTGGATGCACGCCGTCTCGAGTCGGAACATTGTTTGCGTGCGAAGACGGTGCATTGCGAGGTCTTCCGTCGTCGACGACCAACGTGCGAACGCTCATGCGGCCTAAACTGAGAGCAGCGCTTAAGCCCGCTGGCCCACCACCCACAATCAAAACGTCGTAATCGAACTTCATCTCAGTCTCCTTGCTTGAAACATCGGTCCCCACCACCCAACCGGAACCACGAGTAAAGAATATATGCCTCAGTCCAAGACGAGAATTGCTCGTTTCGTTGCAAGATTGATGCTTAAAAGGTATCAATAGATATGGATTTAGCGAAGCTTAACGCGTTCACAGTACTTGCAGAGGAACTTAATTTCAGACGATCGGCCGAGCGCTTAGGAATGTCTCAGCCACCGCTCACACGTTTGATCGCGTCGCTTGAAGAAGATCTCGGTGTAAAACTCTTCGAACGCACGACGCGTAAAGTGAATCTCACTGCTGCTGGGATTCTCCTTTTCAAGGAGACAAAATCGCTCCAAGCCTCGCTTCAGAAAATTGAGTCCGATGTCAGAGCCGTCGGGAAAATCAAGCGCGGCACTCTCTCGGTCGGATTCTCTCATACAGCTTTCCTCGCGAGATTGCCGAAGATCTTAGACGCATTCAAAGAGCGACTGCCGAATGTGGATCTCGAACTCTTTCAAATGTCGCGCACTGAAGTGCTGCGAGACCTTAAGAGCGGAAAGCTCGATGCTGCGTTTTCGGAAGGCGACTACGAGATTGAGGGATACGAGCGTGAGCGAGTGAGCGATGAGATTATGGGCGTCCTCGTTCTAAAGTCTCACGCGCTCGCGAAGAAGAAAGAAATCGATTTCAAGGAACTGAAAAACGAAACTCTCATCCTCCATCCAAAACAAGAGAACGCAGATTACTTCGACCGAGTCGGTCAGCTGTGTCGCCAAGCGAAGATAAAGCCTGAGATCTACATCAAGAAGAAGAACGAGTCATGCCCACTCCTCGTTGTCACTGGCAAGGGCGTGTTGCTAACGATTGCTAGCAGCCGGCAACATGCTTTCGAGCAAACACGATTCGTACCGATTCGGTCGCTCTTTTTGCCGGTGTCGGTTTACTGGAGCCCGAAGAATCCGAGTCCAACGCTCCGGAGTTTTCTGAGCGTTGCTTTGGAAAATCCGCTCCTCCGGATTCAAGAGGGTGTTGAGTGTTTGGCTGACGTTGAAATGACCGAACGGAGTTGAGGCAGAGCACCCACCGTCGTCCGATAGCGCCGAGAATTTGAGTTGAGTTGGTCAAAACGGTAAGAATGAGTAACTCTTACTGCTGGAGATGAAGTTTAATTCAGGCAGTTAGGCCACTTTTCTCGCCGGGAATTGATATGGATAAACAATACGCCGTCTTTATGTCGATGGGCCTTGAGCTCGTCGGAATCGTTACAGTTCTAATCTTTTTGGGCCGTTACCTCGACTCGAACTACGGTTGGGGCGGCTGGGGTGTGATCGGTGGCGCCTTTATCGGGACTGCCGGTTGGATCGCCCATCTCCTATTCGTGATGCGTCAGCTTGCCAAAAAGGAAGAAGCAGGCGATACCGACGCTTAAAAGGCGGGCATTATGATGTTTTTGGTCTACTTCCAGTTGGCCCTCACGGTCGTTTTGACTGTGGCGGTGGGTGTCTTTACGCAGTCCATCCCAGCGACTGGTTCGGCCTTCGGTGGCGCCCTCGTTTCCGCCTTCAACCTTTGGGTTTTGGTCTACGGGTGGCCAAAGATCTTAGCCAATAAAAGGGTTGCCCTTGCGGTCGCCGCCATTGTATTCAAGTTCGCGATATTGGGATTAATTTTGTATTTTGTGACGCACACGCCTGCGATCAGCCTCGGTTGGTTCGCGGTGGGTTTAGGAACCGTCATTCCAAGCGTTCTCGTCACAGCCTACAAAATGCCGTCACTCTTTCCTGAGAAGGCTTAAGCCTTAAGAGAGTTCGAGAATGGGAAGCCACTTTTCTTGGTTTGATCTTTTGCACGTCAATCACCACTACACTCCAGTAGCGGCTGCAGTTTTCGCGACGGCACTGATTCTGGTTTTGTCGGTCGTCGGTCGCCTTGCACTCGGTTCGGGTGAAGCGGCGATTCAACCTGCAAGCAGCCTTTCGATCAAAGGCTTCTTCGAAGCGTTTGTTGAGTTCATGGATGGCATGGTCAACATGGTGTTAGGTAAACACGGTCGTCCGTACCTTCCAACATTCGGCGCGATCTTCTTCTACATCATCTTCAACAACCTTCTCGGTTTGTTCCCAGGTATGGCGTCGGCAACGTCGAACATCAACTCGGCGCTCGCAATCGGCCTCTTCTCATTCGTTCTCTACAACTTCGAAGGTTTCAAACACGCAGGCCCAGGTTACGCGAAGCATTTCCTCGGTCCTGTTTGGTGGCTCATTCCTTTGATGCTTCCAATCGAATTGATCTCGAACCTTGTGCGCCCACTCAGCTTAGGTATCCGCTTAAGCGTCAACATGATGGCCGATCACACGGTTCTCGGAACGTTCATCGACCTCACGAAGGTCGTTGTGCCGGTGATTTTCTACGGCATGGGTACGTTCGTATCGTTCATTCAAGCGTTCGTATTCACGATGCTCTCAATGGTTTACGTCATGATGGCAACCGCCGATGACCACTAAGAAGAAGGAAACAGTAATGAAAAAGTTCGTAGTCGCTTTCGTAGCAGTATTCGCAGCAGTTCCAGCATTCGCACAAGATGCAGCAGCACAATCGGTTTCGGTTGCAGCAGCAGGCACTCTTGGTTGGATCGCTCTCGCAGTTGGTATCATGATGGGTCTCGCAGTTCTCGGCGGCACTCTCGGTCAATCGAAAGCAGCTTCAACTGCACTCGATGGTATCGCTCGTAACCCAGCAGCAGCAGGCAAGTTCACGGGTCCTTTGATCCTCTCGCTCGCTCTTATGGAATCACTCGTTCTCTTCGCGTTCTTGATTGGCTTCTTCCTCCAAGGCGCGCTCCAAACTGCACTCGCAGTTGTGAAGTAATTCACGACCTCGAGATCGATCTCCCCAATTCGGGTGAGATTTTGAAAGGCGACTCTTCGGAGTCGCCTTTTTTCGTTTAGATCGGTCTCAGAATGAGCCAAGGATTTTACGGTCTGCTTAACAAGTTCTAAACCACTACTAAACAAAATCCGAACAGGTGGTGTGAGCAATGCACCTGAGAACGATTCAAACGCTAACGAACCTTCGCAAGAGCTCAAGCCACAAGCTCGGGAACCAATGCTTCTCATTCTGGCGAAGCACGAACGGTCGATCAAAAGTACGGCTTCATTCCTGACCAGACGGGGCGTTCCCGCGAGGTACATTACAAGTTTGAACGATGCGATCGACGCCTTCTCGTCAAATTCGGCGAACATGCTCTTGTTGTCCGTGAATTTTCCTCATCCAAAGATCGAGATGATTCCTGCGCTGATCAATCAAAGCTTCAACATCGAGGTCATCGCCTTTGCCGAAGACTCCGATCGTAAGTCAGTTCAGAAACTCCAGAACGTAAAAACACGACACGTGATTCAAGGGCCAGTGTCTGGCCCGACGGTTCTGATGCGCATTCGTCAAATCGAGAAAGAGTTGGCGGGCGAAACAGACCAGCAAGCATCGGAGTCGAATGCGCGCGGTGTTTCTCGCGCAAGCGAATTAGATCAGTCGATCAACGTTCGCGGCGGCTCGCTTTCAGGTCTCGCGAAACAAGAAGCACTCGCATCGCTCCTGAGTGCCGCAGGCGAACGACTCATGGCCGAAGATACTCTTTCTGGACGGTCGAATCTTTCGTTCGGGGGAGCCGGAGTTGAGTCTGAATTCGGTGCTCTCGCGGCTTCGGGTCAGACTTACGTGCAGAGAGGGTCGCGCACGGCCTCCCACCTCGTGACGCCAAACGACGCTCTGAGAGCAGCGGTTAACCGGGGACTCAAAGAGGCTCACGGCGTAAAGCCCAAGTTGATTGTGCCGCTTCCGCCAGAGATGAGACGCCATGCCAATAGCGCGCAAACCCCCGCAACTTATCGGCGACCACAGCTTGCGGCTGAATTACATGACGGCCTTGCAACTTCGAAACGAAAGCGTGCCGAATCAGATGAAGAAGATTTGTTTCAGCGATGCCTTATTGAGGCAGTTGAAACTGTTGTGGGCGAAACAGATGCGACACGATCAAGGCTCTCCATTTTTCGGAAAGCGATGCTGGTAGCGGTTCGATCTCCAAAAATGAAAGCCGCTTTTTTGATCGGAGTTGGTAAATCGAAGCACAAGCCCGTCGACCTGATGGAACGCGTACAAGTCGCATTCTTCTCACTGATGCGCGCAAACGGCATTGAACTCGAGACGGCCGAGCAGTTTTCGATTGAGCTCGATCAAACGGAGCTTGCGCGAAAAGCTTTCTCTTCATCTGACCACGTTCTCATCGCCGAAGAAGGCGGAACGGAGCTGGGGGTAGCTGTCGTGAGCGTCGTTGACCCTTTACCCGAGATTCTGCCCTATGAGCATGACATGCTTCGCGTGCCTCTTCGCGACATCCCTGAAGAAGAACCGGTACCCTTTAATATCTTTCTTCATCTCAAAAGAAACGGCCGCTTCCTCCGCTATGTTCGATTGGGCTCGAAGATCTCAGCGAAACAAGTCTCACGACTTGAGCGCTTCAAAGTCACGCATGTCCTTGTGAAACAAGACGAGCAAGAAGCCTACAGTCGCCACTTCGCCGCGCACTCGATTCAGCCTTCAAAACGCCGCAAGTCTGCGGCGTGAAAGCTTAGCTTTCGAGATGCCCGCCGTTGGAGTCGATGTTAGCGGGCAGAGGCCGGCTGAAGCATCTCTTTCAAGAAGCGGGATGTTTCGCTGCGTTTTGATTTCGCGATGACTTCAGGTGTGCCGATCGCGACGATTTCGCCGCCTTTGCGGCCACCGTCAGGACCGAGATCGACCACGTGATCGACTGATTTCACGACATCGAGATTGTGTTCAATCACGAGAACCGTATTGCCTTGCTCGACAAGCTCTTGAAGGAGCTCGATGAGTTTAGCGATGTCCGCGAAGTGAAGCCCTGTTGTCGGTTCGTCCAAGATATAAAGCGTTTTACCCGTGCCGCGTTTTGAGAGCTCTTTTGAGAGTTTCACGCGCTGAGCTTCACCGCCGGAGAGAGTCGTTGAGCTCTGACCGAGGCGCATGTAATCGAGGCCGACTTTGTGAAGCGTTTCAAGTTTACGCTTGATGTGCGAGTGGTTTTGGAAGAAGGCGAGCGCTTCTTCGACACTCATATTTAAAACGTCAGCGATGCTCTTATCGCGGTAACGAACGGCGAGAGTTTCGCGGTTGTAGCGGCGGCCTTGGCAAACCGAACACTCAACGAAGACATCCGACATAAAATGCATTTCAACACGAAGCATGCCGGCGCCTTGGCATTCTTCACAGCGGCCGCCTTTAACGTTGAAACTAAAGCGGCCCGGCGCGTAGCCACGCACTTTCGAGTCCGGGAGAGAAGCGTAGAGATCGCGAATCAACGGAAAGAGGCCGACGTAAGTTGCCGGTGTCGAACGAGGTGTACGACCGATCGGGTTTTGGTTGATGTCG
>CAJYOV010000499.1 GCA_913776405.1 Pseudobdellovibrionaceae bacterium | reverse complement strand
TTTGCTTCAGTCTCCGCGAGAAAGCTCACGGTCTTTTGAGGATGACTCCACTCTCTGTCAAAATGAAAACGCCCGAGTGGGGTTCGCTGATTTTCTGAGCTTGTTGGTGGAGCGAGAGGCGGGGCTTCTGGGGCTGGCGAAAATGAGTTCCGTAGCTGAGAAGCCGAAGGCGCCTCAGCGTTGGTGTCTGAGGCTTTCGGTAGCCCCAGAAGACCCGTCTCTCGCGCCCTAAATCCCGACTTAGAAAAGAGGCGAATCTCCCGAGCGAAGGGGCTTTTCTTTTTGCGCTTGAGAGGGGTTGGGGTTAGACCTTGGGCAGCCATTTTTCATAGAGGCGGCAGTCGTTTTGAGACTCTTTTTGGATCTGACGAAATCGGGAATAGTAGTGTTCGTTCTGGTGAGCGGGCTTGCGGGTTATTTCCTGAGCTGGCCACCGTATGAGCCTTTGAATCTTGCGCATCTCGCACTTTCGATGGCGGCTCTCTACTTCTTCTCGGCGGGTTCGTTCGCCATCAATCAAGCCCAAGAGTGGAAGCAAGATTCACAAATGCCTCGCACGGCAAAACGTCCGATCCCAAGTGGTCGCGTTTCAAGTTTCCAAGCTTGGTTCATAGGCGTCGTGTTTGTGATCTTTGGGTGCCTCTGCGGTTTGCTCGTGATGCCTCAAGGTGTTGAGTATCCGTGGGTGACGATCTTAGGTCTCGTGACCGTGATCTTCTACAATGTCCTCTACACACTCCACTGGAAAAAGAAGCTCGCGTTCGGCGCGGTACCTGGCGCCATTCCTGGTGCGATGCCAGTTGTGATCGGCTATGCCGCGAACACCGATCGACTCATCAATCCGGAGTTGATCTACGTGTTCATGCTTTTGTTCTTGTGGCAGATGCCGCACTTTTGGGCTCTCGCGATTCGATTCAAAGACGATTACAAGCTCGGTAAATTCCCTGTGCTTCCCGTTGCGATCGGCACAGAAGCAACGTTGTTCCACATGGGTCTCTACATGTTTGCGTACGTGGCGCTTGCGATCGCGGCGCCTTGGTTCATTGGCGTATACTGGGTTTACGGTCTCGTCGTGATTCCGTTTGCGTTCAAGATCCTCTACGAATTTCTTCGTTACTACAAAGCGGGTGGTGGTCAGCGTTGGCTACCGTTCTTCCTTTGGACGAACTTTTCAATTCTCGTCTTCCTGATCGCACCGGTGATCGACAAATGGCACCGCTACTTCCAGGCGCAGGGCTCGTGAGATGAATCAAATCCATCGCTACTCTGAAAATCCATACCCGCGTTTCAAACTCGCACTCAAGTTCTTACTTGGTATGATCATCGTGCTGATGGCACTCGGTGCGAGTGTTCGCATCATGGGTGCGGGCCTTGCGTGCCCGGATTGGCCGCTTTGTTTCGGTAAGGTGATTCCCGATTTTCACCCGGGCGTTTGGTTTGAATTCGTTCACCGGGCAGACGCAGGTCTCGTTGCGATCGATTTCTTGTTCTGCGCAATCTTCGCTTTCAAAACTGCGAACATGCCAAAAGGTGTGAAGTGGGGCGCGTTTCTCGGCTGCCTCTTCTTGCCGGCGATTATCGCAATGGGCGCGATCACGGTTTTGCACCAAGTTCGCGAAGTTGCCGTCACAGCACACCTTCTTCTGGCGACGTCGCTCTTTGCATCCGTTTACTGGATGTTCATTTCACTCTCGAACAAAGTTCAGCGCCCACTTGAGATGTTTCCGGCGCCGCTTGAGTTGTTTGCGTGGATCGCACCAATTGCAGTATTCATGCAAATCGCAATCGGCGGTCTGGTGGCCTCGACATTCGCAGGCAGCGTCTGTTTAGATTGGCCGCTTTGTAACGGGCAGTGGGTGCCGACTCTCTCTGGCCCGATCGGACTTCAAGTCGTACACCGCTTTATGGCTTACGCGCTTGCCGCCGGCATCTTCCTGACCGGCCTTATCATTCAATTGAAGAGCACCACTCACTGGGTCACGCCGCAACTTCTGCGCGTCGCTCGTTTCATGATGTTCGTGGTGTTCATGCAGATCTTATTGGGTGTCTTGAATTTGAAGTTCATGATCCCGCCGTATCTTGCGGTTCCACACCAGACGATCGCACTTCTCCTTTTCGCGACGACACTCCATTTGTATTTCGTCGTTCGCCGCGCTCGACAGTCGATTACGTTTTAACAGCTCTCCTCCGATAGAAAAACTCAAGTCTTCTTCGGAGAATCCGGCTGATAATCGGGATGCGCATTTCTGAACGCTTCAATCTTCGAGCAAGTCTCGTGAATGCGTTTCAGTGTTGGGTACGGCTCGAGTGAGAGATTGAATCTTTCGGCCGCGTACAATTGAGCCATCACAAAACAATCAGCTGCCGTCACTTCATCGCCAAACGAAAATTTGCCTGCGTGATTCACGAGAAAGTTTTCGAGCGTGCGAAATCCGTAGTCGATCCAGTGAATCGACCAATCGCGCTTTTGTTCATCCGTCGCACCGAAGCGTTTCGATAATTCAGCAAGCGGTCTTAAATTTCCAAGCGGTTGCACGCCGCTGTTGACGATCTCGCACGCTTGGCGAATGAGCGCTCGCTTGTACGGATCTTTCGGAAACAACGGCTGATACGTTTCAACTTCGTCGAGGTATTCGATGATCGCGACGGATTGTCCTATCGGCTTCCCGTTGTGCACGAGAGTCGGTACGTCGTGGCTCGGGTTAAGTCGACCGTACTCCGCCGAGTGCTGCTCGCCGCCGTTATTAATTAAATGGATAGCTTTGTAGTCATATCGAATCTGCTTGAGATTGAGTGCGATACGCACGCGATAGGAGGCCGAAGAGCGGAAATAGTTGTAGAGTACGAAAGTATTCATTGCTAATTATTGGTTTGAAATTCGAGCTGAAGCCAACGGCTTTTGAGGGTGCCAGGCTCCTTTTTGAAGACCGCCGCGTCACATTGACGCGGCGGTCTTCAAAAAGGAGCCTGGCACCCTCCGGAACAGAGGAGTAGGTATGAAATTGGGGTCTTTGAAGATCGCGAATAAGCGTGATGGTGAGTTGGTCGTGGTGAGCCGCGATAATCGCCGTGCGGTTCGTGCGACCCATGTTGCGCCGACTCTCCGTGATGCGATTGAAAACTGGGCGCAAGCGAAGCCGCTTCTTGAGACACTCTTCAACGAGCTCGAGGCGAATCGTCGCACGGATTGTTTCGAAGTTGATGAAGCCGAATTTCATTCACCCCTTCCGCGTGCTTTTCAGTGGGCCGATGGGTCTGCATTTATTCAACACGTGAAGCTCGTGCGTATGGCGCGAAATGCTCCACTCCCCGAAACGCTCACGACCGTTCCACTCATGTATCAAGGTGGCAGCGACGATTTCCTTGCACCTCGTGAGCCGATCCCGCAAGTCGATTTCGCACACGGCACGGACTTCGAAGGTGAGGTTGCCGTCGTTACTGATTTTGTGCCGATGGGCACGTCGCCAGAAGCGGCGCTAGAAAAGGTTCTTCTCGTTGTTATCGTGAACGATGTGTCTCTTCGCGGTTTGATTCCCGCAGAGCTTGCGCAAGGCTTTGGCTTCTTCCAATCGAAACCTTCGTCGGCGTTTGCACCGTTTGCAGTCACACTCGATGAATTAGGTGAGGCTTGGAAAGAGGGCCGCGTTCACTTGCCACTCAACGTTGAGTATAACGGCGAAACTTTCGGTAAAGCGAACGCCGGTGAAATGCATTTCCACTTCGGTCAGCTCATCGCGCATGCGGCGAAGACACGAAATCTTGGTCCGGGCACCATCATCGGAAGCGGCACGGTCTCGAACGAAGATCCTAAAGTGGGTTCAAGCTGTTTGGCAGAAGTGCGCATGATCGAAACGATCAAAGACGGCAAGCCGACAACGCCATTCATGAAAGTCGGCGACCGCATCAAGATGGAGATGCACGATTCACGAGGTCACAACCTCTTCGGCACCATCGACCAGAAAGTCATTCAGGCCTAAAAGGTGCCAGGTCCGATTTGTAGAAGCGCCGCTTCTACAAATCGGACCTGGCACCTTTTTCTTAGAAGTATTGAGTCGAGCGCGTGAAGAGAACTTTGCGCTCTTTGATAGATTTCTGAACGCCGTTTACTAAGCGCCAGAGAAGGCCCGACGACTCACGTGTAAGGCGTGTGTCGAAAGTACTTTGAATGAACTCATGCGTTCCGTCTGGCCACATCTGAGAGCCGATGACAAAGACATGAAGGTCGTCATTCGCGCGGCGATCGTAAATCACGCATTCACCGAAAACATTGATGTCGCAAATGCGAGTTTGCGCAAGATAGATGATCATCGCTTTCGAGAGAGTCTTCACGTCTGCGCGCTCATTGAATTCAACGACACCGTTACGGACGACGCTGAAAATATTCGTTTGCGGGCGTGACTGTTGCGACAGGTGCGAACGAAGAAGAACTTCGTCGACCACTTGGCCGACTTCTTCAAGATTGCGGCTGTTATTGTAGAGATCGCTAATCGCGATAATCTTTGCGCCTTTGATGGGCTCTTCAATTGGTGCTGGCAAACGTTGTTTCGCTTGCGCATGAGTCGCAAAGAAACTAACCGCCGCAATCAGGCTACCAAGAAGTAAGTGGCTCATCTTCATCGCAAAAGCTCCTCATGAGAGGGGGGGGAGAGTCCCGCGGGTGACGGGGGGTTCAGATCCGCGGGACTCGTATCACTGTCTTTCCAACATTCACGCCGGCCTTTAGCTGCAATCACTTCGATTCGAGCTGTTCACTGATTGGACAGGGGCTGCCAAAAGGTGCCAGGTCCGATTCGTGGTCGCGCCGCTTCCACGAATCGGACCTGGCACCTTTCGTGGTCGCACTGCGCCCACGAACAGGACCTGGCACCATCGGTGTCTCAGCGTGAGACGTTCCAAGACGAATGTCTCAGTCCTGAAATGAATGTCTCAATAAATGCCGGACACAGACCGAAGAGTGGATTGTTGTTGTACGTCATTTGATGAAGGATCCATATGCTCGTTTTCAAACGTGCACTCAGTGTAGCGCTGTCTGCGTTGCTTGCTTGCCCAGCGACGGCGTACGCGCGCAACGAAAAACCGCAAGCGCGGCGTGGATTTGTCGCGACACCCGGTGCTGCTGAACGCGTAAAATCAAAAGCAGCAACGAAGCGTGGACGCACTCCTCAATCAATGACTCGCGCGGTTCCATCGAAAGCGCGTGCAGCAAATTCTCAAGTTGAATTCTCAGATAAGATGTCTCCGAAAGCGGCTCTCTCGAGCGTGATGCCGAAGTCTTTCGGCAAACGCGGCGACTTTAATGTCGTCGAAGTTAAAGGTAAAGGTAACCGCTTGAAGTCACGCACGATCACGCGCGGCGACTTCCGCGAAATCATCGTTGACGAAGACGGCGACGGAACCGCCGACGTCTACGAAGTCACACGCGGCTCATTAACAGCAAAAGCCTACCGCCCCTACCGCGGCAACTTCACGCACCTCGAATACACCCAACGCCGCGAAAAAGGCACGGTGTCGATGCTGATGATTTTGAATCCGAAGACTCAGAAGTACGTGACCGTGTCGTCGTCGATTGAGCAGCCCAAAAAGATGCTCAACGAGAACACCGACGGTACAGGTATTCACGCGGGCGACATGTGTCAGGCGCAGCGTGATAAGTTCACGAGCTTTGAAGAAATGCTCAAAGAAATTCAGACTGCGGTTGGCGGCGAAAAGGCCTCCGCTTTGGAATGTAAGCTAACTGCATTTCAAGATGCGTTC
>CAJYOV010000498.1 GCA_913776405.1 Pseudobdellovibrionaceae bacterium | reverse complement strand
CGTCGTTTTTGAAGCATTTCTTGAAGAGTCATTAGTAGCCGCCTTGAGCTTGCGCACCTGTTACGAGTTGAACGCCAGAGCTAGTGCCAAGACGTGTGGCGCCGGCTTCGATCATCGCCTTTGCCTGTTCGAATGTCTTCACGCCACCACTTGCTTTGATCTCGAGCGAGCAGGCTTTTTTCATGAGTTGAACATCTTCAATTGTTGCGCCTCGACCGAGAAACCCTGTCGCGGTTTTTACGAACGCAGCTTTCGCGCGCTCTGAGGCGCGGCAAGCTTCGACGATCTGGTTTTCGTTCAGAAGACCCGTCTCAAGAATCACTTTTACTGGATATCCGCTCGCGGCCTTAACGACAGCGGAAATGTCCGCTTCGACTTCTGACCACTTGTCAGTTCTCGCGAGGTCAAGTCGAAGAACCATGTCGATTTCGCGCGCGCCATCGCGGATCGCGAGCTCCGTTTCTTTCGCTTTGACTTCCGGCAAGCTCAAACCCAGCGGGAAGCCGATAACACTTGCAGTGAGAACTTCAGAGTCTTTCAAAAACTCACGCGTCGCTTTCACGAACGTGGGGTTTACGCAGACGGCTTTAAAACCGTAGCGCTTTGCTTCCCCGCACAACTTTTCGATGTCGGTGAGGGTCGCCTCTGGCTTCAAAAGCGTGTGATCGATGTACGAAGCGAGGGCCTGCGGCGATTCAATTTTTTGAGTCATGATCGGTTGAAATTAACAACGGCACCTAGCATTGTCAAAATCACTGCCTTCGATGGCGTAAAACGGGGAGACAGTTCGATGCAGCACAAACGCTATCTCGTCTCGGGAAAAGTTCAGGGAGTTAGCTACCGACGATTCGCCGAACGCGAGGCAACGGCACTCGGGCTTTTCGGGCTCGCACGAAATCTTCGAGATGGCCGCGTTGAGATCGTAGCCTCAGGTTCTCTCGAACGATTGGTCGCCTTTGAATCTCGCTTGGCTCAAGGTCCAACTCTTTCTCGCGTCGAGGGGATCGAAAAAGAAGACGTGCCAAGTGGTTGGATTCAAGCCAGACTGAGTCAGAAAGCTTTCACAGTAGAAAGCGACGGGGAGGCGCCGTGGGTTTTAAAAACATGACATCAGAAAGTTCGACGTCGTCCTTCAAGACGATCATGAAATTTATCTTGGTTGTCGCCCTTGTCTGCAGTTTCGCTGCACCGTCTGTTTCGTTCGCTCAGTCGGATGTTGGCACGTCCTCATCTCGTGGTGGCCCTCGTCGTCAGTTGGCGACGATCCTTTTTGCGGGTTTGGGCGGCGCGGTTCTTGGTCTCAGTACATTGAGTTTTTACGGTCGACCGCAAGATCACTTAGCGAACATTGCGCTCGGTTTTGCAGGCGGCGTTATTCTTGGAACGACGATCGTCACCTATCGTGCGGCGACAAACCCAGGCGATTTCTACGGCACGCGCTCGCAGCTTGAAAACGAGATGTTACTCGCAAAACGCGACAGTTTCCCGACGAAGCGTGCGCCAATTTTCTCTGCGAACTTCGAGTTTTAAACGGCACCGAAGACTCTGAAATAAAAAAATCCGCGACTCTTTCGAGCGCGGATTTTTTTTTGGTTCAACGCTGTTAAGCGAATCAACCTGATTTTTTAAGTTTATTGAGAGCTGCACCCAAGCCGCCTGCCGGCTGTGGCGGAGCTTGTGGAGGCGCGTGCGCCGCAGGCGCCGCTGGTGCATCTGCAGCTTTACCTAGGAACTCGTTAGCAATTTTCTTATCGACCTTGCCGGCGGCAACTAACTTCTCGAGGGCTGCGTCGTAAGTGATCATGCCTTCTTTTTTGCCTGTCTGCATCGCAGACGGGATCTGGAAGGTCTTACCTTCGCGGATCAAGTTGGCTGTCGCTTTCGTGTTCACGAGAATCTCGATCGCTGCACAACGGCCGCCGCCAACTTTTGGAAGAAGCGCTTGGGCAATGACGCCGCGAAGCGATTCCGAAAGCATAACGCGAATCTGATCTTGTTGTTCTTGAGGGAACACGTCGATGATCCGGTCGATCGTTTTGTGCGCATTGTTCGTGTGAAGCGTTCCGAAAACCAAGTGACCCGTTTCCGCAGCGGTCATCGCCAACTGAATGGTTTCGAGGTCACGCATCTCGCCGACCAGAATGATATCTGGGTCTTCACGAAGAGCGGCTTTAAGGGCGTTAGCAAACGACTTTGTGTGG
>CAJYOV010000497.1 GCA_913776405.1 Pseudobdellovibrionaceae bacterium | reverse complement strand
CGGTCACGCTGACCCGATTCAAGGTTACCCGCGATGCGCACGTGAAGAGCGCGCGAGCGCTTGCTTCCCTAGGCAGGCCTTCGTAAATTGAAGCCCTCATTGCAGCATCGTTTCTAGACGGGATTCTTCATGGCTTCAGCTTCTTCTTCCCATAATTCATCGACTCAAAACTCCTCGACCCAAAATTCATCGGCGCAAAACTCATCAGCCTCATCTTCGCAAAAAGTTCGCGTTCGCTTCGCTCCGAGCCCAACAGGTTACCTTCACGTCGGCGGCGCTCGCACAGCTCTCTACAACTTCCTATTTGCGAAGCACGAGGGCGGTGACTTCATTCTCCGCGTTGAAGATACCGATCTCGAGCGATCGACTGAAGAATCGATGCGCATGCAAATTCAGGATCTCGAGTGGCTCAACATTCCGTGGAGCGAAGGTCCGAATCCGAAAGACTTCACCGATATGGGGCCCTACGGACCGTATCGTCAGTCACGTCGCAAAGACATCTACATGGAATACGCGCAAAAGCTGATCGCTGCGGGCCGCGCTTACTACGATTTCCGCACCGATGCAGAGCTCGACGCACTCAAGGCGGCTGCGGTCGCGGCAGGCAATCAGCAGTTCCAAGTCGAAACGCCGAAGCAAATCGTACCTCCAGAAGAAGCGAAGAAACGGATTGCAGCGGGCGAGCAAGCGGCGATTCGCTTTAAGATCGCTGAAAAGCGCGATTACGTTTTCAACGATCTCGTGCGCGGCGAAGTGAAGTTTCCGAGCGACATGGTCGGCGACTTCGTTTGCATCCGGTCAAACGGAATGCCGGTCTACAATTTCTGCTGCGTGATCGATGACGCTCTCATGAAGATGACCCACATCTTCCGCGCGGAAGAGCATCTTCCAAATACGCTTCGCCAAATCATGTTGTATGAAGCCTTCGGTTTCGAGATTCCGAAATTTGGTCACTTGAGTTTCATCTTGGGTGCCGATCGTCAGAAGCTCTCGAAGCGTCACGGTGCTTCGAGCTGCAACGACTACCGCGTGAAGGGCTATTTGCCGGAAGCGCTCAATAACTTCATCTTGCTGTCGGGCTGGTCGTCGCCAAAAGGGGACGAGATCATGTCGCGCGAAGAGCAAATCGCGCAGTTTACGCCTGATCGGTTCAACGCTTCGCCTGCGATCTTCGATCCAGTGAAACTCGAGTGGATGAACGGGCAATACCTGCGCGCACTTCCGCACGACGATTTGTGGACTCGCACCGAGCCTTTCTTGAAAGAAGCCGGCATCGAACTTCCTTTTGCGAAAGATCCGGCATGGCGCGATCAAGCGCTCTCGATTTTTAAAATTAAAATGAACACGCTCGCCGATGCGGTGCCGCTGTTTCTTCCACTCGACGATTCGAAGTTTGCGATCAAGCCGGAGGCGGACGAAGTTCTCGTTTGGCCTGAGGCACGACAAGTTCTCGAAGCATGGAAAGCGCAGCTTCAGTCGATCGCGAAGGATCGTTTGACCGAGCAGGAGTTCGATCAAGCGCAAGAGGGCGTGAAGCAAGCAGCCGGTGTTAAAGGCAAGCACCTCTTTATGCCGATTCGGGTGGCGGTCGTTGGTCAGCCGCACGGTTCTGAATTGAAGATGGTCGTGCCTCTGCTTCCGAAGTCTTCGCTTCTCGAGCGAGTCGATAAAGCGATCGCGGCGTTGAAAGTTTAAGATCAGTCGCTTTGGGCAGAGCCCAGATATCAAGGATGAAACGTGAGCAACACGAATAACTCGGATAAAAATCCAACCGGTAAGAATCCAAACGACAAGCGCGGCCCCTTCGGTCCACCGACGGATGTGAAGTCAGTTTTGAACATGTACAAACGCCCGAAAAAGGCGATTGTCACAGCTGGTATGCCGTATGCGAACGGCCCACTTCACTTGGGTCACTTGGCAGGCGCGCACGTTCCAGCCGACATCTACGCACGTTTCATGCGTATGGCGATTGGTGAACAGAACGTTCTGTTCGTCAACGGCAATGACGATCACGGATCGACAAGTGAAGTCGCGGC